>NZ_JAGQBM010000015.1:0-59349 GCF_024345635.1 Cyanobium sp. Lug-B | reverse complement strand
CGGGGCGAGGGCGGTGGTGTAGCGGAAGGCGCCGCTGCTCTGCAGCAGCCAGTCACCCACCAGGGCGTCGGCGGCGAGGAAGGCGCCGCCGCTGCCGAAGGACTTGCCGAAGGTGCCGCTCACGATCGCCACGGAGCTGGCGCCGTGGGCGAGGCCGCGGCCGCCGGGGCCGAGCACGCCGAGGGCATGGGCCTCATCCACCAGCAGGGGCGCGTCGTGACGGAGGCAGAGGGCCGCCAGGGCGGCGACGGGGGCGCTGGTGCCCTCCATGCTGTAGAGGCTTTCGCAGAGCACCAGCAGCCGGCCATCGGGCCGTTCGCGCCGGGCGGCGAGCAGGCGGCGTTCCAGGTCTGCGGCGTCGTTGTGGGCGAAGCGCTGCAGGCGGGCTCCGCTGGCGCGCACGCCCACCAGCAGGGAGTGGTGGATGAGCCGATCGGCCAGCACCAGGGTGTGGCGATCGGCCAGGGACGCCACCGCGGCGAGGTTGGCCTGGAAGCCGCTGGGAAAGAGCAGCACCCGCTCGCGGCTGAGCCAGGCCGCCAGGGCGGCCTCCAGCTGCTGGTGGATGGGCCGGGTGCCGGTGACCAGGCGGGAGGCGCCGGCCCCCAGGCCGCTGGCGGCCAGTTCGGCCGCGGCGGCCGCGAGCACGGCGGGATGGCGGCTGAGGCCGAGGTAGTCGTTGCTGGCCAGATCCAGCAGGGGGAGTGCGTCGTCGGGGGGTGAGGGCTGGAGGCTGGCGGCGGTGGCGGGCTCAAGCGTGCGCAGGGCGCGGCTGCGGACGGCGGGCAGGGCCGCGAGGGCGTCGCGCAGCTGCCGGCGCCAGGGGGGCTGGGGGGCGGTGGGGTCGCCGCTCTCCGTGGTGGGGGGAGGAGGGATCAGGGCGGCCCGATACCAGTGACAGGGGGCAGTCTGGGATGGGGGGGGGTGAAGGCTCGGTTTGGACGTTGATGGGGTGAACGCGTGGGCCGCGTCACTGCAGACGTGCACCTCATAGGTGTAGCCCGGGATACCGGTGGTTCTCGGGTCCGAGAACCAGGGGCAAGCTCTTTGTGAGTGGGGTGGATACTCTGTGGGCTGACTGTGTTCTGGCCGTGCTGATGTTCGGGGTGCACTTGTGGTTCACGGAAAGGACAGGCGACTGGGGCGTGGTTCTCGGAACCGTCTAATGACTAGTTAGCCATGTTGCAATCACTTGTGAAAATGCCCCCATTCTCTTGGCGCCGATTTTTAATACTAATTGCCATTGGCCTTCTCGGCTCCTTTCTAGCTGGTTTCATAGGGGGCTGGCTCTTTGCCCGCCCTATCATTTTCTTGGCCGCCTTTGGTTGCTGCGTTTTGTTTAGCTCTGCTCTAAAAACGGGGAAGTGGTGGGCATTCATGTTGTTCATGCCCTTACTCTTTCTTTTCTTTTTTCCCGGCGAAGCAGGCATGAAAATTGCTCCTTTAGGCAGGAATGCAAGACTCAATGCCGCTGATATCATCGAGAAAAGTAAGCAACATCCTGAAAATGGCAAGGCCGTATCAGATGAAATTGATAGACTTCTAGAAAGGGAATCTAACTGGTTTCAAAGTTATGAGTTCGAACTTGAAAAGGCCAGAAACAATAGCCTTGCCGCATACAGTAAATACAAAAGCGAGCTAGAAAGGAAAAATGCAGAAAGTGCAAGAATACGCCGTGATCAACAGATAACTGATGGCTCCTATATACCTTCCGAATTCGAGGTCGGTAGAGCCTGTAAAGAGTTAGCAAGGAGCAATAGCTTAACCCGTCGTGTGGAGTGGGGTTTTCTTGGAATCGCTAACTCAAAATGGTTTCCAGATCAGAAAACCATTATTTTAGAAGGAACGAGTAAGAACGGATTTGGGGTAGACATGCCATTCTCCATAGAGTGCCGTTGGGAGAAAGGTGGTATCGTGCGTGTTGTTGAGATCAACTAGGAGCTTGTTGATCATAGGGTAGCGGCCCTCTTGTCACAGCTTATCGCCCCACCCAAGCTATACGCTCAACTGCTGTGGGGCGAGGAGCCGGAGAAGAGCAATGATGCTGCGTAGGCAAAGGTGGGATATGCTTGCATGCCGCAATAGGAATGATCTCATCAACTATGTGTCTCAATAGCATGATGTATAAGAAGACTTTGTAGGCACCGTTAGAACATCTGAGACAATAGACAGAAGCACTATTGCTTGGATGCATCTATATGGCAATATTGGCCTTTCATAAGGCTAACACCGCCATCCACCTGAGCCGCGCCACAGCAAGGCCATTCGCCTGAAGTATCACTCAGCGCGGCCAGCTGATGGCGAACGTTAGATGGATTAAGCAGGTCTGCTCGCACCAAGCCAGAATCGGCATAGCATCCTTGTGGCTACAGCCACAAGGGTGCAGGGAACGCCAATCCTCGCTATAGTCCGCAGACGCTAGGCAAATGTGAAGCCGTCCCTACATGCCGTATCCATTTGAGGTCTGTGAGGCGCACGAGACTTGGAGAATGGAAGAATTTTCGAGCGCATATGTTCGTGCTGTTAGTGCGACTGCAGGTTGCAGTGTGGCTAAGCCAGAAGTCGATGATGACAGTATTGATCTCATCTTGAAGCGAAAAAGAGCAGGGACAGCAGTGAGGTCGCCTCAGCTTGACATCCAGCTCAAGGCAACGTATACGGATTGTATCCGCGAAGGTCACATCTCATACCCTCTCTCAATCAAGAACTATGATGATTTGAGGCCAGTCAATGTGGCAGTCCCACGAATTCTTGTCGTAGTAGCTATGAATCCCGAAGCAGGTGCTTGGATAGAGCACAGCCAAGACAGCCTAAGCTTGCGAAAGTGCGGATATTGGATATCACTTCGCGGCGAACCGCCGTTGTCGAATACTACATCCAGAACAGTGACAATTCCGAGAGAGCAGGTCTTTGATGCGATAGGCCTTCATAGAATCTTTGAAGCTCTAGAGAGTGGGCGCGTGCCGTGACATTTACTCTCTTTGAGGACAATCCTCTCTCCACCATCAGCCCGGAAGATCTAGCGGCATATCTCTCGGCCCGAGGATGGTTGGCAGATGCTTCTAGCAGTCCATACGCTAGGGTTTGGCATCATGGAGAAAATCCCGATGAGTCTACAGAGCTAATAGTTCCTACTCAACGGGATATTGCAGATTACAAGATCCGCGTCGGTGAGATTCTCCGCAGCCTTCATTCCTTTGAATCGCGCTCCAAGTCGCTAATAGCTAAGGATATACTCTTGGCCACTTGTGATGTAGTGCGCATGCGGAGACCTACGGCTTCTCCCAACGATGACTCGATATCATTGAAGGATGGTGCAGCCCTGGTCAAGGCAGCTGTAAAGATGATGACTTCTGCTGCATGCTCAGCAGTAACTCCACGCCCAGTTGTTCCATCAAGGAGGCCACCTCTGGCGAATGATTATATGAGCAATGTTCGGATGGGTCAGACAGAACGAGGCAGCTACATCCTAACTATTATTTCCAAGGTTGCTCCGCAGCTTACGCATGGAGCGCCTAATCTACTAGAGTATCTTGAGGTGCCATTTCCAAGAAAAGTTACTCAGTCGCTATCGAAATCTCTAGCCGCCGTCGAGGCTGCTTCCCTAGCCGTTGGCTCTTCAGGTGACTTTGCACCATTCTTGGATAGTGTTAGTGAAGGAGTTACCGCTAATTTATGCGAAGCGATTCGGGATATGGTTGTAAGTGAGATTGGTGAGTCGGAGATTGATCTGTCAATAGCATGGGCTCCTTCGGCTCCGGTTGACAACCGCCAGCATATGACCTTTTCCTTTAAGCCAGCAATCGCTTCAGTGCTACATTCGGCCGCCGAATACCTTCGCCAAGCGGAGCCAAATGAAGGCATCTTGGTTACTGGAGTAGTAGTAAGTCTCCATCGGGAAGAGGAGAGCCAGGAGGGTCGCATAACCGTTTCTTGTGTTATTGACGGATCCGTCAAGCAGCTTCAAGTATATCTCGATAGTGACGACTACACTACTGCTATTGTCGCGCACGGTTCAAGGAATGGCGTAATGTTTCGCGCTGACATCGCCCGAGAGGGCCGCACTTATGTGGCGCGTAATCTTAGTGGGTTTCGTATTATTGACTCTTAGCAGACTAATCACCATCTAACCAGCCCCTCGAGTGGGCAGGCCACCGTCAGATTCGTGTTGTGTCCTATGCTCCCTGCCTGCCACTCAGGGGCAGCGTTCGGCGGACAAACCTTGCTGAGACGACATGGGAGCAAAAACTCGTACGCAGACTTACTTACATCGCGGTCGGCTGGTTGCAGCCGCTGTTCAGCGTCCGAGCGGCTTGGGCCCGTGGCCGAAAGCGCACCCGTATCCTGCTGACGAGCTTGTTGCCGTGATTGAAGGCCGACTCGGAGACACGTACGTCGTCACCAGAACAGGTCTAGCTACGGATGCTCTCGTTGCAGATAGCGTGCTGCTTCACCTCGGTCGTGATCCGGCAAGCTTTGACTCGCAAACCTGGCAACGCATTCCCACGACTCTGATCCGAAGGATCGGGCGTGAAGTTGCTGAAGCGGCCAACGCAGTTGCTGACTGCTGGTCTCAGTACGCGAACGAAGAAGCCTGCACCGGCGCACTGTTCTCGAAGCTACGCGGGTCACGGATCGACACCAATGGATGGCGAGCCGACATCGAGTTCGTCGAGTTCTCAAAGCAAACTAAAGAGCCTGAGACTGGCGCGGATGCCGCTCTTCTGCTCGACGTTCTGGCGAGAGACGGCGATCGAGCAGTCAAGACTATATGGCTGCAGGCGAAGAAGCATCCGCTGAAACCAGGTAACTGGAGAACGCTTCCACGCTTGGATGTACAGGTAGCCGATATGCGCAAGCTCACGCCAGCGAGCTATGGGCTGATCTACACGCCAGACGGAGTATGGGTTGTGGGCCCGGACCTTCCGCCCGGCGTTTCGAAACTCGACGACTTAGTCCAGGCGAGTCTCGAATGCACCGTCGGTGACCACAGAACAGGGGTGTATGTCCAATCAGTTAACCGCGTTCGAGCCAGCACAATCTTCGTCACTGAGAAGGCATAGCCTTCCGCCGAACGAAGCGTTGCACCTGACAAAGCGGCCCAGGATCCCCCAGCTAGGGAAGCTCTGTGTGGGCCGCTTTGCAGGTGAACTTGGGCGTTAGGCGTTTGGAGATTCGTTGGATGCATGCGCAGAGGCTGCTTCACTCAGATTCGGGCTACATGTATAGTCATTATTCTAACGTGTTGGAACTAACAGAGGCTTGGATTAGGGAGTTCGTGTCTTGTTCATGGCTTCGCCTCTGTCAAGGCAACAATATTCCCAAGTGTAGAAATATAAGATGTCAACTCAGATAGTGCCTGATCAATTTGCGGCTTCGTCACTTCGCGGATTTGAAGATCAGGATCACCATGAGCTGCATCATTCCGTAGAGCGAGGATCTTCCTAGTCAGCCCTTCATTAATTAGCTTACTGATCTCGGCCTTTGCTCCATTGGATGCTTGTTTGCGGTGCATGCTCTTTTGTGCACGTCGCAACAGAAAATCAACGTTAGCCCTTCCTGCAGGAACTAAATCATCAGAGGCAAGAGCATCTACAGCTGCTGCCAGATTGAGCAAAGCGGTTTGCGTTACAGTAATTGACTTAATGAGTCTAGACCTTGCTCTGCTGTATTCTGGTGAATCGGGATCGGCGGAAGTAAAGTTTAGCTCATTCATGTCTTGGCCAAGTTCTCTGATGCTTCCTTGTACAGCCGATATTGCTTGATGTTCTAGATTCTGCGTTGGCTCACCCATTATGCCGGCAAATGCGTAAGTTGCGAGTTCAAGTGTTCGACCAAGGCGCAGCGCGCATGCTGTAAAATGACCTGATATATATTCAGTCATTAACTGATCCATCTCCACTTTAACTGCTGCCATCTTGCCCGGGTCCACCAAGCTAGAAAAATAAACTGACACCGTATCAATAGCCAGCTCAACGTTGTCCCCAAAGAGACTGACCACACCATTCTTCGGAAATGCGAAGGACTTGCTTTTTGCATCTTCTCTGGTTAGAATTCTTGCGCTAGGCAATTCTTCTAATAAATGGCGAGCAAAGGCGAGTGCCGCTCGTCTAATATCTTTTGATTCAGAAGCGTCCGGCACGAAATGTGACACCTTTGACCATAAGGTTAGGTCGCTTGATGCAGAGCTCGAGGTATCTCCAATTATAATTAATACCGTTCTACACCTGGCGAAGACCTCAAGAGCTGCGAGAGGCAGCTCGCCAGAAAAGCGAATATTCCCTAGCCAAGAATGCTTGATCTCGATGACAGTAGGTATCTCTCCAGGTATGAGAAAGTCGAATTTGTATCTTCCTCGCCCGCCATAGGACACCTCGGCAAGCCCCGTTTTAGACGTACTTGAGTAATGCTCTCCTGAAAACTCCATTCCTGCCTCGGCCAAGGCCTCGGCCATCAGTCTCTCCATTCCGTACCATTGCGTCGGTACGTCTGTACTGTCTGCTGAAGCCATCTCTTTGGTTCTGATCTCTAGGCCCACTATTCCTCTATATTGCCAGAAGAATCTGCCTAAGCGGTTCTTTCTCTGAAGCTGCTAAAGACTGCCTAACAAACCCCTCGAGTGGACAGGCCACCATCGATCCTCGGCTGCGCCACACTAGGCTCCTTGCCGGCCACTCCGGGGCAGCGTTAGCCATTACAAGTTTAGAAAGCCATCCCACAGGCACCCTTGTTCAGCGATGCAATTCCAGCTTGTCCCAGGACTCCTGATATTCCTCGGATCGTACTTACCGCTTGCGATTATACTCGCACTGCAAGACATTCCTGCAAAATGGTGGACGCAGCCTCTATGCACATCGGCAGCCCTAAGAGACGGATCCTGCCAGTTCATTCCTTTTGCAAATCCGACTTTTTCGTTGACGTTCCTTGCTATTACCTTGCTGGCAACCCTCCTGGCCAAGAGCTCTCTTCAGCGTATCAGATATCCATTCATGGTCGAGGTCAGGCGACTAAAAGCGACGCCAAACGAGATCATTAACTACACGTTCCCGTACGTCGTCTCCTTCATGGGGATATCATATAACGATCCTCAGAAGCTACTTGGATTTGGCGTTTTTCTGCTGTGGATGTTTGCAATAACGCTCAAGTCCGGACAAATCCTGATGAATCCTCTCCTCTTGATCTTCGGCTGGAAGCTGTATGAGGCTACCATCGTGATCAACAATGTAGAAAGAGAAGTGCGCGTGATGAAACATGGCACTCTGCATCTCGGAGCGTATGCGGCTCAGACCGTCCAAGACTTTTACATCCTCAGGAAAAGTTAGATGCAGCAGGCCTTTGCTTCACTTCGTGCATTCGACTATGTCGGCAGCTCCACCCATCTTTGGGTATTCAAGAGAAGTGCATCTGAGCATCGATTTTCTTCGTTCTTTGTTCAGACAGATCTACACTTAAATGGCTTGCTTCAGGGCATCGTTCAAGCCGAAGTCGGTCGCATCACTGAGTGGGCAGATTATACATACCTTGCACAGACAAATGAAAATAGCTGTCTCGGCTCGCCGATAGCTGGCACTGACTTCGAGTTTCTCAGGGAGCGTGTCGATCGCCCAGAGCCAGAATGTCGAGTTCGGTCGATCAGAGATTTAACGAACGCAAGTGGCTACGTTGTCAAGTTTCGGCAAAATGGCCAGGTGGTGTACGCAGTCAAAAAGTCAACGAGCAACTGGAAGGCATCATATCTCAGAACTCATATCAACATTGTATTCCGCAATGGAGAGTTGTCTGCCGCGGAAGATAATGCCTTCAAAATTGAGAGAAGCTTCGACTTCTACGCCATCGACCAGAAGATATTCATCGTTAACAAACGTGCCTTTGAGTCTGCCATGGAGTATCGGGCCTCCTACGCACAAGCCTTCGTCGACATGCAGCAGAACCCTCAGTTTTCCTCACTCTTCACCGATATGCAGCCAATGATCGATTATGTTGGCACAAACTCAATTCATCTGAGGCGAATGGCGCGAATCGAGGAGCGTTCCCTGTTCACTAGGCCAGGATTTCTCGATGCGGTTTATGCAGTCAGCCAAAGACGTGGCTGGGGCCTGAATTTTGATCCTGTCACGAATCGGCTTATTCCCTGTGATCAGACGATTAGGACGATTATTCAAGTTCTCTTGGATCATCGCCTACTCAGTGAGGTGACCGACCTGATCTACGACGTTCCAGACGCGACACAGGTTTAATGCCTCACATGGCCATACACTTGACCCACTGAAGCAGATTCAATGTGCCTTCAGGGTTTCTTTCCCTCCAGCTCACTGCGGGCAGGAGATGACGAGCGTTCGGCGAGAAATGATGTTAGCATGTTGCGCAAGTGAATATCATCATGCGCCCGTTGTCATTGCCGAGGCACGCAAACCCAGATGAGCAGAGCCATATTTGATCCACTATGCGGGCAGCTAGAGGACTTCTTCAACGGCAACTCCCAAGAAGTGTTGTCAAATCGTGTTGACGAGGAGGAGCGCATATTTGCACCCATAGTTTCACACTACGATTCTCACCCGTCTTCAGGCGTGGCTTTCAGTGCCCTGCGTGACTCATTTTCTGCCGCCGAGAACAGGTTGGCAGAACTCTGCCGCACTCGTAGTCTTGACGATCTGATGGCAATACTGCGACGCGCACCTGTGCGTGTGATGGGATCAGACAACTGGCTTGCATACCTGTCGCTCGGACTCGTCAAGTACACGAATCCAACGTTGAACATCACGGCAGATGTCTCAACAGACAAGAGCCAGTACAAGATGGCTCACGTCTGGACTACTGATCTCCTCTTTGACGCTGATCGTATCGCTACCGCTGCCAGAGCAATGGAGAACATCGGCGGGGCAATGCGGTGGGTTGGAAAAGGTGCACAGTTTTCCCCCACGGCTAGCAATCCACTGCGCTGCGAGGTCGGGGCTCGAGTCCAACAGGCTGTCGACGCCTACGAGGCTAGACGGCCCGATGACCTGCTTCGCCAGCAGGGCGTCATGGCAACGAAATCGAAAGGCGAGCAACAGGTTCTGATATTTTGCCTCGGCGGCAAGGGTACGGAGACAATATTGAGAGAACCTAAGCGAGTGCTCTCTCTGAACGTCAACTTCGCTCCATCGTATGTTGAACTAAATCCAGTTCTTCATATTCTAGAGGCATACCGCGATCCCATAAAGGACCTCTTTGGCGTCCGCCTGGAGGCCATTGCTCAAGTCCTGGGAGGTTTGTCAGGGAATGTTTGGCACACATTGTTGTGGCCTAAATCAGTGGACGCATCGAGCTACCACGATAGCTTCACATTGAACTTGGAGCCAGACGACGGATCGGCTGACTATGCACTTAAGCTGTGGTTTACCTTCCGTCTGCTGCGCACTGGCTACTTACGGTTCCCACGTGAGTATTGGATTAGTGCCCTTGGTGCAATCTCGTCACCATGGGCAGACACAGAGATAAGAAGGCAGGAGCTGGTAGAGGAGTTCCTGAATGCATTCACCGTTCTTCCTGGGCGACGGGACCAAATCGACCTCAGCGTGTTGCGACCATATCCGCTTGTTTGTCAGGCACCGAGCGGTCAGATATATTTCGATTTGCGTGGCACTCTAGACTTCCTTCGGGACCTCGTGGAGGCTGGAAAGGTGTGGTTCTCATCCCAACACGGAGACCGCTTCACACTAAGTCTGAAAAGCAGAATCGAGACCGAAACTCCAAATGCGACGGTGGTAGGCTGGAAGACCAAAGTAAGAAATCGAAGCGGCGGCAAGACCGAATGTGATTTGCTGGTGAAAGCTCGAGGTCGGCTCTACGTCATTGAATGCAAGGCACACGCACATTCGGAGCGGTTCTTCCGTGGTGATCCTGATGCTGTACAACAACTCGGATCACGACTGGCCTCAGACTACAGGCAAGCGGAAGCGGCGGCCGAAGCGGTGCAGCACGAAGTATCCCTCTCGGATTCGCATTTTGACCGGACGCTGGACGTCGAATTCTGTGTCTGCACGCCTTCGCAACAGTTCATCCGTCCTTTAGACAAGTTTGGCTGGTTGCAGGATGGTGTTCCAAGAATTTGTACGCCGGAGGAACTCATTTCCGTCCTCCGAGGTCCTGCAATAGTTGATGATTTCTGAGAATTTCGCGAGGCCCGGCGGTCCAACGGGAGGCGAGATACGAGAATACTACCTACGCAGTCGCGATTCTGGAACAGCGCAAACCGCAGTCAATGGAGGCCATGCCGTACGTCACAAATGCTCGGTACGGCTTCGCCGCCCGAGATTTGCGACGCTCAACTTTTAACCAACCCTGTATCAATCAGGTTTCCGCCCTATCAATACAGTGTTGTTTTGCGTTCGGGCGATGGGCCAATACTCCATAGTTACAAGCTGGCGGCCTGTCTTGGTGCTGTTCATGCTGTGGTGCGGGGTTGGGTCATCGATGGCGTACTCCTGATACTCGGCGATCATCAGCTTTAGCCCTGCGCCGTCCGGCTCAGACAGGTCGATCCGCACGTCCCAGAGCGGCGGTCGCAGCCAGAGGTGTTCCGCCCCTACCCCAAGGGCCAGCGCTTCTGCGAAGCGGCTTCCGGCGTTCAGCTCGCGGCCCATGGCCATCCATTCCGGCCACACCTCCAACACAGGTTTCGGCGAGATCGGCGTCACCTGATTCATCTGCCCACTCTGAGGGTCGAACTCGGAACGCGGCTGCACCTCCCGCGAGCTCCCCAAAGCCCCATAGCCAGTACCGAACAGCGTCACGCTGCGCGAGCGTCCATCTCCGGCCGCCCGCGGTGCTGCCGGTGTCGCCAGCCATGCCCGCGGGCGGGAGCACCACCCCCAGTATCTTCCAATAACCGCTGACATTCCTGGGCCTGTCCAGCCAGACCCGCAGCCCACCGTCTCGGGGCCTTCCGCCGTGATCTCCGCCTTCAGGGCCACTGGCCGAGCTCACGCGCCCACGTGCTGCTGCTCAATACCTTCTCCCGCACCGGCTCCCACGGCGCCTGAGCCGCGCCACCCGGGGCGGCCGCGCCATAGGATCCCCCGATGCCCTCCAGCCCCACCGTCGGCTCCGCTGACACCACCACCGGTGGCGTGCCGCCGCTGGAGCAGCTGTTCCCCTTCCCCCTCGACGGCTTCCAGCTCGAGGCGATCGACGCCCTGAACCAGGGCCACTCGGTGGTGGTGAGTGCCCCCACCGGCTCCGGCAAGACCCTGGTGGGCGAGTACGCCATCCACCGGGCCCTGGCCCATGGCCAGAAGGTCTTCTACACCACGCCCCTCAAGGCCCTCTCCAACCAGAAGCTGCGCGATTTCCGCCACCAGTTCGGCGATGAGAAGGTGGGCCTGCTCACCGGTGATCTCAGCCTGAACCGGGAGGCCCAGGTGGTGGTGATGACCACCGAGATCTTCCGCAACATGCTCTACGCGGAGATCGACCACCTCGACGACGACCCCCTGGCCGATGTGGAGGCCGTGGTGCTCGACGAGTGCCACTACATGAACGACACCCAGCGGGGCACCGTCTGGGAGGAATCGATCATCCACTGCCCCTCGCGGGTGCAGCTGGTGGCCCTCTCGGCCACGGTGGCCAATGCCGGGCAGCTCACCGACTGGATCGAGCGGGTGCATGGCCCCACCCGGCTGATCCACAGCGACTTCCGCCCCGTCCCCCTGGCCTTCAGCTTCTGCAGCGCCAAGGGTCTGCACCCCCTGCTCAACGACGAGGGCACCGGCCTGCACCCCAACTGCAAGGTCTGGCGACCTCCGAAATCCACCCGCCGCAAGGGACCGAAGGAACCGCGGCCGCCCCAGCCGGAGGCGCCGCCGATCGGCTTCGTGGTGGCCCAGATGGCGGAGCGGGAGATGCTGCCGGCCATCTACTTCATCTTCAGTCGCCGCAACTGCGACCGCTCCGTCCGCGACCTGGCCAAGGTGTGCCTGGTGGATCCCCACGAGCAGGCGCGCATTCGCCAGCGGCTCGACGCCTTCATGGCGGTGACCCCGGAGGCGGTGCGGGAGGGCGGCCATGCCGATGCCCTGCTGAGGGGCATCGCCGCCCACCACGCCGGCGTGCTGCCGGCCTGGAAGGAGCTGATCGAGGAGCTGTTCCAGCAGGGGCTGATCAAGGTGGTGTTCGCCACCGAGACCCTGGCCGCGGGCATCAACATGCCCGCCCGCACCACGGTGATCTCGGCCCTCTCCAAGCGCACCGAGCGGGGCCACCGGCCCCTGATGGGCAGCGAGTTCCTGCAGATGGCGGGCCGTGCCGGCCGCCGCGGCCTCGACACCCAGGGCTACGTCGTGACGGTCCAGAGCCGGTTCGAAGGGGTGCGGGAGGCCGGGGCGCTGGCCACCAGCCCGGCCGATCCCCTGGTGAGCCAGTTCACACCCAGCTACGGCATGGTGCTCAACCTGCTGCAGCGTTACGACCTGGCCAAGGCCCGGGAGCTGGTGGAGCGCAGCTTCGGCCGCTACCTGGCGGGGCTGGACCTGGCCGAGGACGAATCCCGCATCGCCGAGCTGATGGCCCAGCTGGCCAGCCTGGAATCCAGCGGCGGCGAGGTGCCCTGGGACGATTTCGAGGACTACGAGAAAGTCCGCGGCCGCCTGCGGGAGGAGCGGCGCCTGCACCGGATCCTGCAGCAGCAGGCCGAGGAGACCCTCGCCCATGAGCTCACCCTGGCCCTTCAGTTCGCCAGCGAGGGCACCCTGGTGAGCGTCAAGGCGCCGGCCCTGCGCAGCCGGGTCACGCCGGCGGTGATCGTGGCCAAGGTGCCGGGCTCCGGCCAGTTCCCGCTGCTGCTCTGCCTCACCGACGAGAACGTCTGGATCCTGTTGCCCTGCCATGCGGTGGTGACCCTGCACGCCGAGCTCAGCTGCCTGCAGGTCGACCAGCTGGAGCCGCCGGAACTGCACCACGCCAATGAGCTGCGTCACGGCGACAACGCCAGCGGTGGCCTGGCCCTGGCGGTGTCCTCGATGGCCCGCCGCCACGACATGCACACCCCCCGCTACGACCTGGCCGGCGAGGTGCGCCAGCAGGGTGAGCTGGTGCAGCGGCTGGAGCAGGAGCTGGAGGCCCACCCGGCCCACCGCTGGGGCGACCGCAAGCACCTCAAGAAGCACCGCCGCCGCATGGAGGAACTCCAGGAGGAGATCGGCGAGCGGCAGCGGCTGCTGCACCACCGCGCCAACCGCCACTGGGACACCTTCCTGTCCCTGATCGACATCCTGCGTTTCTTCGGTGCCCTCGATGGCGAGGAGGGGCTGGAGCCCACCGAGGTGGGCCGCACCGTGGCCGCCCTGCGGGGCGACAACGAGCTCTGGCTGGGGCTGGCCCTGATGAGCGGCCACCTCGATGCCCTCGATCCAGCCGAGCTGGCGGCGGTGCTGGAGGCCATCTCCACGGAGGTGAACCGGCCCGACCTCTGGTGCGGCTACCCGCCGCCACCGGCCTCCGAGGAGGCGCTCCACGACCTGCGCAGCCTGCGGCGCGAGCTGCAGCGCCAGCAGGAGCGGGCGTCGGTGGTGGTGCCGGTGTGGTGGGAGCCCGAGCTCACCGGCCTGGTCCACGCCTGGGCCCGGGGCGCCAGCTGGAACGATGTGATCGCCAACACCTCCCTCGACGAGGGCGACGTGGTGCGGATCTTGCGCCGCACCGTCGATCTCCTGGCCCAGATTCCCTACTGCGAGGCGATCAGCGAGCAGCTGCGCCGCAACTCACGGTTGGCCCTCAAGAGCATCAACCGCTTCCCGGTCTGTGAGATCGAGGATCTGCTGGCCACGGGCAACGGCAAGCTGGACCCCGCGACGGAGCGGCCGCCGGCCGCCTGAGCGCACCCCTCAGATCCCCAGCCGCTCCCAGATCACGTCCAGATTCGCCCGGTGCAGGTCGGTGGCGAAGCAAGCCTCCAACTGCTCGGCGCCCAGGTGGTCCGTCACCGCCGGATCGCCCGCCAGGTTGGCGCGGAAGTCGCCCCCCTCGGTGTTCCAGGCGGCGTGGGCGTGGCGCTGCACGATCCGGTAGGCCTCCTCCCGGCTCAGCCCCGCCTCCACCAGCGCCAGCAGCACCCGCTGGCTGAACACGACGCCGCCATACACGTTCATGTTGCGGGCCATGTTCTCGGGGTACACCCCCAGCCCCTCCACCACGGCGGTCATCTCCCGCAGCATGAAGTGCAGGGTGACCGAGCAGTCGGGCAGCATCATCCGCTCCACCGAGCTGTGGCTGATGTCGCGCTCGTGCCAGAGGGCCACGTTCTCCAGCGCCGCCACGGTGTAGCTGCGCAGCACCCGGGCCAAGCCGCTGATGCGTTCGCTGCGGATCGGGTTGCGCTTGTGGGGCATGGCCGAGCTGCCTTTCTGGCCCTTGGCGAAGTTCTCCTCCACCTCCAGCACGTCGGAGCGCTGCAGGTTGCGGATCTCGGTGGAGAAACGCTCCAGGGAGGTGCCCACCAGGGCCAGGGTCTGGACGTACTCGGCATGGCGGTCGCGGCCGATCACCTGGGTGCTGGCAGTGTCGGGCTCCAGGCCCAGCAGCCGGCAGGTGATCGCCTCAACCTGCGGATCGGTGTTGGCGTAGGTGCCCATGGCGCCGCTGATCTGGCCCACGGCCACCACCCGCTCCAGCCGCTCCAGCCGCTCCCGGTTGCGCTCGGTTTCGGCCAGCCAGCCGGCCACCTTGAAGCCGAAGGTGATCGGCTCGCCGTGGATGGCGTGGGAGCGGCCGATCATCACCGTGTCCTTGTGGGCCCGGGCCAGGCGGCGCAGGGCGTCAGCGAGGCCATCGAGCTCGGTGCGCAGCAGGGCCACCGAGGCCTTCAGCTGCAGGGCCAGACCGGTGTCCAGCACGTCGGAGCTGGTCATGCCCACATGGATGTGGCGGCCCGCATCACCGACGTGCTCGTTGACGTTGGTGAGGAAGGCGATGACGTCGTGGCGCACCTCCGCCTCGATCTCCAGGATCCGCGGCACCTCGAAGGCCGCCTTCTCCCGGATCGTGGCCAAGGCCTCGGCGGGCACCCGGCCCAGCTCCACGTTGGCGGCGGTGGCGGCGATCTCCACCTCGAGCCAGCTCTGGAACTTCGCTTCCTCGCTCCAGAGGCGGCCCATTTCGGGCAGGGTGTAACGCTCGATCAAGGGCCGGGCGGTGGTGAACGATCCCCCAACCTATCGAGCCGCCCCCACCGGCTCAGGCGGCGGCGGTGAGGCGCCGGTAGGGCAGCTCCAGGTGCACCATCGACCCCCAGGCCTGCTGCCGCACCCAGCAGCGGGTGCCGCGGCGCCGGATCAGCTGGAAGGGAGGCAGATCCTCGGGATGGTCCCGCAGTCGCACGAAGCTTCCCGGGTGGAGCAGCTCCACCACATTGGATCTGTTGGCAGCCATGGATCCGGGGGCAGCCATGGGAGGGAACCGGGAAAAGACTGGAGCCATCCTGCGACTGTTCCGCGCCGAACCGTCTGCCCATCGGTTTTTGTTCGGTTTGGATCGCTGTTCGGTGACAACATGCCGGTGGAGCGGCAGGACCCATGGCCGAAATGCAGGATGGCCCGTAAGCAGCGGCTCGATCGCCGGCTGGTGGATCTGGGCCTGGTGGCCAGCCGCCAGCAGGCCCAGCAGCTGATCCGCGCCGGCCGGGTGCGCGGCGGCGGCGAGGTGCTCGACAAGCCCGGCACCGAGGTGGCCGAGACCCTGCCCCTGGAGGTGGAGCAGCCCCCCCGGTTCGTCTCCCGGGGGGGCGAGAAGCTGGAAGGGGCCCTGGCGGCCCTGCCGATCCAGGTGCGGGGCCGGGTGTGCCTCGACGGCGGCATCTCCACCGGCGGCTTCACCGACTGCCTGCTGCAGCACGGGGCCGTGCGTGTGTACGGCATCGATGTGGGCTACGGCCAGACCGCCTGGAGCCTGCGCACCGATGAACGGGTGGTGCTGCGGGAGCGCACCAACCTGCGCCACCTCACCCCGGAGCTGCTCTACGGCGACGGCGATGCCTGGCCCGATCTGGCCGTGGCCGATGTGTCGTTCATTTCCCTCGCCCGGGTGCTGCCGGCCCTGCGGGCCCTCCTGGTGGGATCGGGTGAGGCACTGCTGCTGGTCAAGCCCCAGTTCGAGGTGGGGCGCCAGCGGGTGGGCAAGGGGGGCGTGGTGCGGGATCCGGCGGCCCACGCCGATGCCATCGCCGGCGTGATCGCCGCCGCGAAGGAGCTGGACTGGCACCCCGCGGGACTGGTGGCCTCGCCCCTCACCGGGCCCGCCGGCAACCACGAATACCTGCTCTGGCTGGTGCCGGGCGGGGCCAGCGCCGAACCTCCCTCCGAGGGCACGGACTGGTCCGGCAGGATCGCGGAGCTGGTGAAGGAGACCCTGGCCGGGGCCTGAGGGGCCCACGGCCAGGGTCAGGGCGGCAGGAACCGGGTGCTCAGATGGCGCCGCTGTCGAGGTCGCCGGTGCGGATCCGGATCACCGAGTCCACGGTGCTGATGAAGATCTTGCCGTCACCGATCTCGCCGGTGCGGGCGGCATCCTGCACCGCCTGGACCACGGTGGCCACCCGGTCGTCGTCGACGACGATCTCGAGCTTGAGTTTCTGCAGGAATTCGACCGTGAATTCGGAACCGCGATAGCGCTCCACCTGCCCCTTCTGCCGGCCGAATCCGCGCACCTCGCTCACGGTCATGCCGACGATGCCCGCATTGACAAGGGCGATCTTCACGTCCTCGAGCTTGAAGGGGCGGATGATGGCCTCGATTTTCTTCATGGCTGTGCTGCGGTCAGGAAGGCGACGGTTGGAGTCTCTCAGAGTCCCCGCCTGAAGGGAGGGACGGCTCCATTACCGCCGAGCCTTGCCGGGGTCGTCGTAACGGTTGCTACGCCCGCTCCGGGCCGCTGACGGGCGGCCGCGGCTCCTGGCCTGGCCTCCGCGCCATGGGTCAGCTCCTGTACGGTCAAAATCCGTCTCCCTGTCCTGCTGACCATGGCTTCCGGTGTCGCCGACCAGCCCCAGACCGTGACCCCCCTGTACGGGGAGCGGGCCATCGCCGAGGCCCAGCTGGTCTGCTTCACCAACCCCCGCGAGGGTCGCGCCTACGAGGTGTCCATCGAACTGCCGGAGTTCACCTGCACCTGCCCCTTCTCCGGCTACCCCGATTTCGCCGTCCTGCGGCTGCTGTACCAGCCCGGCCCCCGGGTGCTGGAGCTCAAGGCCCTCAAGCTCTACGTCAACGGCTACCGCCACCGCTCCATCTCCCACGAGGAGGCGGCCAACCGGATCCTTGACGACCTGGTGGCCGCCTGCGATCCCCTCTGGATGCAGCTGGAGGCCGATTTCAATCCCCGCGGCAACGTGCACACCGTGGTGCGCGTCAGCCACGGCGAGCGCCGGCCCTGCTGAGTCAGGGCTGGGGTTCCAGCCGCTGCAGCAGCGCCGGCAGCTCGGCGGCGAAGGCGGTGAGGTTGCGGTTGCAGAGGCCCGCCACGTGCAGCCGGCCGCCGGGCCCATCGGCGATGGCCCAGAGCTGGCGGGTGGCCACCAGGCTCAGGGCACCGCCCGCCAGGGCGATGGCGAAGCCGGTGTATACGAGCGGCACACCGGGGTCCCGTTTGAACAGGATGCCGCTGGCGGGCAGCACGCTCGCCACCCGGATCGGCAGCCCCTTCACCTCCTGGGCCTCGCCGCCCGGCACCAGCTGGGCCAGGGCCACGCCATCGGGGCCGAACACCTGCACCGGCCCCTGTTCGCTGGTGAGGCTCAGCAGCACCGGCTCGGTGCCATCGGGGCGGGTGGGCAGCACCAGCCCCCAGAGCTGGTCGCCCAGCTGGGGGAAGGTCTGCAGGGGCAGCTCCAGCACCGGGCTGCGGCCCAGCTGCAGGCTGATCGTCGCCAGGGACCAGTCGGCCTGATACAGCGTCATGCCCCGGTAGCGCAGGGGGTGGTTGACGCTGATGGCGGCTTCGGTGGTGGTGGCCGCATCGCCGGGGGTGATCAGCCGCAGGCTGGAGGAGAACTGCTCCGGGCGGCCGGCGGGATCCCGCTGGATGCGGAAGTCGTCGAGGGCCAGGGTCACCTGGGTGCTGCCGCGGCTGTCAAGCAGTTCCAGCTCCCGGCCCGGGGCCAGGAAGCGCTCCAGCCGCTGGCCCCCCAGGGCGCCCCAGGCGGCCCCCACCATCAGCACCACCATGCCGGCATGGACCAGCAGGGGACCCACCCGGCCGAGCACCCCCCGGCGGGCCGCCAGGCGGTCGTCCTGGCGATGGATCTGCCAGCCCGCGCCGCGCAGATCGGCCTCCAGCCGCTCCAGGCCGGCGACGGGATGGTCGGTGACGAGGGTTTCGGCCACGCTCAGCTTGCTGAGCTGGCGGGGGCTGCGGTAGTCGATCCAGCGCAGCGAGGCCTGCAGGGCGGGCCACTGGCGGCGCCAGCTGCACAGGATCAGCGACAGGCCCAGCCAGGCCAGCAGGGCCAGGAACCAGCCACTGGAATACACATGATCCAGCTGCAGGCGCAGCACCCCGTCGCCGTCCAGCACCCCCAGCCAGGGGGTGGGGTCGTAGAGCTGGTGGTAGAAGCCGGCCTCCTCCTTCTGGGGAACGGCTGTGCCGATGCCGCTGGCGATGGCGATGACCAACAGCAGGCCGATCGCCAGGCGCAGGTCGGAGATCCAGGCGGCCAGGCGCTGCAGGGGGCGCCAGGGGGAGGCTGCCGTGCCGCTCATGGCAGCACCGACAGCAGGGTGAGGCCGCCGCTGGCCAGCAGCACCACACCGCTGATCGGTGGTACCCACTGGCCCAGGCGGCGCAGCTGCAGCAATCCGGGCAGGGAGGCGGCCACGGTGCCGGCCAGCAGCAGGGGCATCACCTGGCCGGCACCGAAGCAGGCGAGCAGCACCAGGCCCACCAGGGGCTGGCCGGTCTGGGCCATCCAGGCCAGCAGCACGGCCAGCACCGGGGTGGTGCAGGGGGTGGCGGCCAGGCCGAAGGCCAGGCCGGCCGCCAAAGGGGCCAGCGGCGCCGGCACCCGCCGCCGCCAGCGTTCGGGGTCGGGGCCGGCCGGCAACGGCAGCCGCAGCACACCCAGCAGGTTGAGGCCCATCACCACGGCCACGACGGCCACCAGCAGGGGCAGCTGGCCGGGGATGCGGCCGTAGAGGCGGCCCATCAGGCCGCTGGCCAGGCCGAGCAGCACCAGGGCCGCCACGATCCCAGCCGCGAAGCTGACGCTGCGCTGCCAGGGGGCACGGCCCTGGTGCTCAGCGCCGAAGCCGGCCAGGTAGGCCAGGGTGACGGGCAGCAGCGAGAGGGAGCAGGGGCCGAGGCTGGTGAGCAGGCCGCCGCTGAACACCACCGCCAGGGTCAGGGGGCCGGGGTGGGCCAGGGAGCCCTGGAGCAGCAGTTCGCTGCTGCGGGCCCAGTCGGCGAACGGCAGCCCGGGGCTGAACATGGCCGATTCAGATTGTCAGCAGGGCTCAGCCTATCGGGGCAGGCCGGGGGGCCCGCCGGCGGGGCCGGACCGGTTCGAGCCCGGAGGACTCCAGGGAGCAGCGCAGCAGCAGGCCCGCCAGGAACAGGCTGCTGAGCAGGGAGTTGCCCCCGTAGCTGATCATCGGCAGGGGCAGGCCGGTGGTGGGCATCGAGCCGCTGGCCACGGCGATGTTGAGGATCGACTGGCCCACCAGCAGGGTGGTGCAGCCGATGGCCACCAGCCGGTGCTGGTTGCTGCGGCAGGCCAGGGCCACCCGCAGGCCAACGAAGCCGAAGATCATCAGGAACAGCAGCAGCATCACCGAGCCGACGTAACCGAACTCCTCGGCGAAGACGGCAAAGATGAAGTCGGTGGTCTGGATGGGCAGGTACTGGAGCTTCTGGGTGGAGAGCCCGAAGCCCGAGCCGAGCACGCCCCCCGAACCGATGGCCAGCAGGCTCTGCACCAGCTGGTAGCCGTCCCCCTGGGCGACGCGCCAGGGGTTGAGGAAGGAGGTGACCCGATCGAGCTGGTAGGGGTTGATCATGATGCTGATGCTGCCCAGCACGATCCCGCCGCCGGCGGCCCCCAGCAGCAGCGTCAGGGGCAGGCCGCCGGCCAGGGCCATCAGCCACAGCAGCAGGCCCAGCAGGGCGGCGGTGCTGAGGTTGGGCTGCTTGAGGATCAGCAGGATCACCACCCCGAAGATGCCGATCCAGAGCAGTTTCTGGTCGAGGGCGATGCGGCGCCAGTGGGAGAAGATCACCGCCCCCTGCAGCACGATGAAGGGCTTGATCAGCTCCGAGGGCTGCAGCTGCACCGGGCCGAGCACCAGCCAGCGGCTGGCCCCGTTGACGGTGGTGCCCACCACCAGGGTGGCGGCCACCATCAGGGCCCCCACCAGCAGGGCCGGCGCCGCCAGGTGCAGCCAGCGCCGCATCGTCGTGCGCATGGCCAGCCACAGCAGGCCCCAGCTGGCCACCAGCCAGATGGCCTGGCGCTTGACGTAGTACGCCCCGTCCCCCATCTCCCGCTCCGCCACCCACCAGCTGGCGGAGGTGAGCACCAGCAGGCCCACCAGGCTCCAGAGGGCCACCAGGCCCAGCAGCAGGCGGGCCTCCGCCGGCCACTGCTGCCAGGGCAGCGGCAGCAGGCCGGCGCCGGGACGGCCGGGGAGCAGGCGGGGGGCAGGGGTGGACAAGGCCGCGGGAGGGTTCCGGGAATGGCCCATTCAGCCGTGACCGGGGTGGGTTTGTCGAGTCGCGGTGAACATTTCGCCGCCTGCGTCGCTGGCGCTGCCGGGGCCGCCCGGGCCGCTCGACGGCCACAAAAAAGCCCGGCCATGGGCCGGGCGGATGGGTGGGAACGCCGTGGGCGTCCTCAGTTGCCGCAGTTCTGCTGACGACGGCCGGTGGCCAGTTCCACCTTCAGGATCCTGCCGCCCTGCTTCATGATCCGCTGCTGCTCGGCGAACCAGCTGGAATAGGGCACCCACTTGGTGAAGTAGGTGTTCTGCAGCTCCCTCTGGCTGCGCGCCTTCTCGGGGCAGGGAATGCAGGCCGTGATCTTGAACAGGCGCATGGGGTGATCCTCGGAAAACGTGCCGTGGTGGGAGCGTTGCTGGGGATCAGTTGCCCAGGCCGGAGCTGATGTAGTCGAAGTAGACGCCCATCTCACGACCGGCATCGGGACCGACGAGGGAGGCGGTGGCTTCCTTCATGGCCTGGATCGACTGCACCGTGGCGCCGATGGGCACACCCAGGGAGTTGTAGGTCTCCTTGAGGCCGTTCAGCACGCGCTCGTCGAGAATCGACGTGTCACCGGCCAGCATGGCGTAGGTGGCGTAGCGCAGGTAGTAGTCGAGGTCGCGGATGCAGGCCGCGTAACGGCGGGTGGTGTACATGTTGCCGCCCGGACGGGTGATGTCCGAGTAGAGCAGGGCCTTGGCGACGGCTTCCTTGATGATGGCCGAAGCGTTGGCACTGATCGTGGCGGCGGCACGCACCCGCAGCTCACCGCTGGCGAAGTACTGCTCGAGGCGGCCCATGGAGCTGCCGTCGAGATAGAGCCCCTGGACGTCGGCCTGGTTGATGACGTTGGTGATGGCGTCTTGCATGGATCCTGGGTTTGATGGCTTTGGACGATAGGGAGGTGAAACCTCAGGAGAGGGCGCCGACCACGTAGTCGAAGTAGAAGCCGGCCTCTTCGGCATCGGAGCCGGTGAGGAGACCCGTGGCTGCGGTCTTCATCTCGCGCACGGCTTCCGCCATGGCTTCGAGGGGGGTGCCGAGGGCGCGATACATCTCGCGGGCCCCGATGACGCCGATCTCTTCGATCGGGGTCACATCCCCGGCGACCACGCCGTAGGTGACCAGGCGGAGGTAGTAGTCCATGTCGCGCAGGCAGGAAGCCGTCATCTCTTCCCCGTAGGCGTTGCCGCCGGGGGAGACGAGATCGGGGCGCTTCTGGAAAAGCTGGCCTCCGGCCTGCTTCACGATGCGCTCCCGGCTTTCAGCCAGGACCTGGGCGACGCGCAGACGACGCTGACCCCCTGCCACGAACGACTTGATCTGGTCAAGTTCGCCAGGGCTGAGGTAGCGGGCTTCGGCGTCCGCGTTGATGATCGAGTTGGAGACGATGCTCATGCAGTTCTGCCTCGAAACAAGCGGTCACCGTGAAGGAGACCGGTATCCGGTGGGTTAGTGGTGATCGGCTTGGCCGACCGTCGCATCATTCTGTGGCAAGGGCCGTCGCTCCCATGGCAGCCGGTAACAGTTCTTCACGGCGGATCGGGTCGCGAGATCCCTTGGCTTGCAACGGCTTTGGCCGGAGTTGTTATCACCGTCCAGGCGCAGCAATTGTTCATCTTTTCAGCTTGCCGTCCCCGGCACCGCAGGTGCATCGACAGCCCAATCTCTTCGTCTCGTTGTAGAGACGGACCAAAAGAAACCCCCCGGGTCAGACCCGGGGGATCATCGGATGCGCCGATGGGCACCCCTCAGCGGGCACCCATTATGGCCCGGGGTCTGATCAGATCGCGCCCTTCAGCGAGGGGGTGAGCCCGGCGTTGCCGCCGTAGAGGGAGGCGGTGCGGTTCACGGTCGTCAGGGGGACGCCATCCTCGGTGCCGAGGCCGCGCAGGTAGGGCACGGTGTCCTGGCCGAAGGCGGTGGCGTACTCCCGGGCGTTGAGCAGCTCGGCGACGGCGGCCTGCTGGCCGGCGGTGGCGCGGGTGGCCAGGAAGCGGCTCACTTCCGCCGGCATGGCGGCCCGGCCGAGCAGGGCCAGGTAGGCGGCGGAGGCGGCCCGCAGGGGGGCCATCCGCTGCAGCCGCTGCTGGAAGAGATCGCTGCCGGCGATCTGGGCCACGAACTCGGCCACCGAGAGCTGACCGTCGCGCAGCTGGGATTCGGGATCCATCTGGCGTTCGGCCGCGAAGGGCACCCGGTTGAGGAGCTGGCGGTAGACCGCCTGCACCACTTCCTGCACCTGGGTCTCGCTGGGATCGCGGAGCAGCTGCACGGGCCTCGACAGGCTCTGACGGCGACGGAAGCCCTGGGGGGCGCCCGGCCGCAGGGCCTTGGCCATGGCGCCGTCGGGGGCGGTGGCGGCACCGCTCAGCAGGTTGGTGCCCACCAGGGCCTTCCAGCCGCCGGCGATGCCGAGGCTGGAAGGGGCCACGAAGCCGTTGCCGGAACCGGAGCTGGGGACGCCGCTGCGCCAGACGGGGGCGGCGCCGCCACCGGGCTGCCAGGGGGACTGGCTCCAGCTGCGGGTGGGGGCAGGGGGCTGCCGGAGGGTTCCGGGACCGCTGGGTGCACCCGTGGCGGCCGTGGCTCCCTGGCCACCGGCCACCTCCGCCTTCCACTGCCCACGCACCTTGGGCCGGGCGGGCAGGTTGCGGGGGACAAGATCGCCGACGGTGCGGATCTCCTGGGCCACCGGCACGGTGGGCCGCTGCAGGGGGGTGATGTCGGCGACCGTCTCCAGGGTGCGCACCAGGCCCGGGACGCGGCGGGCGTTGCGATCGGCCGGGGTGATGAAGCGCTCGTAGGGAACGGTGTCCTCGCCGAAGCAGTCGTTGTATTCGCGGCCTTCGATCATGGCGTCGACGACGCCGTAGAAGCCCTTGCGGGCGGCGGTGTCGAAGTAGGCGTTGATCTCCCAGCGGCCGAAGGTGGGCCGGCCGAGGATGCGGCGGTGCATCACCTCGATGGCCTTGGTGATGTAGAGGCCGCTCCAGTAACGGCGACGGAAGGCATTGGAGCGGGCCACCTGGCGCACGAACTCCCGCAGGCTGATGTCGCCGTTCTCGAGCTTGATCTCCTCGACCTTGTTGCGCTCACCGGCGTAGCCGGCGGTGCCCAGCACCTGCACGTAGACCGCATTGATGACGGCCTGGGTGCTGGATTCGGTGCCGCGGATGCTGGGCTGGCCCCCCCGGCGGGGAGTGGAGCTGCCGCCGGTGGCGATCTGGCGCAGGCGCACCACCTTCGGCCCGACCCGGCGCGGGGTGGCCTTACGGAACTGGGCGCTGTCCATGGGCCCGGGCTGGGCCATGCCGTTGCCGATCAGGATCCGGCGGGTGTCGTAGCTGAAGGGGGCCGGGCGGGTGGCCACCGAGGCCGTGCTGGAGGGGAAGATCGCCCCGTAGGTGAGGGCCAGGGGATCGTTGCCGCCGCCGTAGGGATGCTGGTCGGCGAGGGGCTGGCGGTAGGAGGCGTAGAGGGTGATGTACTGGGGCGCCCCCTCGAACGGCGCACTGAAGCGGAAAAGGTTGCGGTTGGAGCCCCAGCCGGCGCTCTCCTGGGCCTCTTCGCCGATGTCGCGGAGGTAGGGGACCGTCTCCTCACCGAAGACCCGGGCGTACTCCATCCCGTTGACCAGGGCATCGACGAGGCCGTTGAGCCCCTTGGCGCTGACGATGGCGAAGTACTGGCGGAACTCTTCGATCGAGCTCACACCACGGCCGAGGAAGTGGCGGAAGGCGAGCTCCACCACCCGGCTGTTGGAGAAGCGGCCATAGAACTGGCGCCGGTAGACCTTGCTGCGGCCGAGGGCGCGGATGAACTCCCGCATCGAGAGCTGGCCCTGGCGCACCTGGGTGGCCTCCACCGGGCAGACCACCTGGGAGTAGCCCTTGACGATGTCCCGCTCGAACACCTGGCGGTAGGCGGCACGGATGACCTCGGCCTTTTCGGCACCGGAGAGGCCCGGCTTCATCACGAAGCGCTGGGCGCCTTCGGCGGCGAGGGCATAGATCGCCGGCAGCTGCAGGCCCTGGTTGACCGGGCTGCCCAGGCGGGCCCGGGTGGAAGGGGTGGGGATCTCGAGCTCCTTGAGGAGCACGTTGAAGCAGTCGATCACCAGCTGGCGGGAGTCCGGCTCCCCCTTGAACAGACCGGCCGCGGCGGCGCGCATCTCCTGCAGGGCCACGTTGGTGGCGGCCAGGGAGCAGGCCTTCTCGAGCACGTCGCGCAGGCCGCGGGTGTTCACCGCCAGGATGCTGGGATCGCCGGCGATCACGGCATAGCCCACGTAGCGGAGGAACCAGGCCATGTCCCGCAGCGACTTGCGCATGCGGGCGTTGCCGTAGATCGCCACCGAGATGGGGTTGAAGCCGCTGGGCAGCACGACCCGCACGTCGGCGTCGGCTTGGACACCCTCAAGGATGCGGCCGAGCAGACCACTGCCGCCGGAGCCCTGGGCGAAGGTGCGCACCGACCGCTGGAATGCGGCCTGGTCGGCGGCGAGGGCGACCCCATCGCCCGCTCCGGCGCTGGGCGTGCTGAGGGGGGCGTCGAGATAGGAGAGGGGCGTGCCGCCGGTGAAGATCCGGTTGGCGGCCCGGGCCACGATCGCGTCGGCGTTGGCGGAGATCCGTCGGGCGGCTTCGACGCGGATCTGGCCGCTGCGGAAGAAGGTGGTCAGGGCGTCCAGTTCGCCGCCGTCGGGGAAACGGTCCTGCTGCTCCGCTTTCCGGACGCTGGAGAGCGGCAGGGTGTCGTAGCGCTGGGGGGCGACCCTGGTGCTGCCGCTGCTGGCGGTCACGGTCATGAACGAGAGCGAGCCGGGCTGGGTCACGTTACGGCTGGCCCCCTGGCCCCCCGGGGCGGGATGAACAAATGTTTGCAGCCTTCTGAGGCGCTCACGCTGAACGGCGGCCGGCGCCGTGGAATGCTGCCGGAACCCGCACCAAGGCATTGATGGATCACCCCCCGGAGGCCCCGCTGGACGCCGCGACGCCGGTGGTGAGCGCCTTCTACGACCGCTTCCCCTACCCGGGGGACCCCCTCCAGGACGGTCCGCCGCCGGGATACAACTGGCGCTGGTGCGTGGACAGCGTGGTGGCGGCCGTGGACGGGGCCCTGCCGCCGCGGCCGCGGCCCTGGCGGATCCTCGACGCCGGCTGCGGCACGGGGGTGAGCACCGACTATCTCTGCCACCTCAACCCGGGGGCCACCGTGCTGGCGGTGGACATCAGCGCCGGCGCCCTGGCGGTGGCCCGGGAGCGCACTGCCCGCTCCGGGGCCGCCGCCCGGGTGGAGGAGCTGCGCATCGAGCAGCGCAGCCTGCTCGATCTGGCGGGGGAGGGACCCTTCGACTACATCAACTCGGTGGGGGTGCTGCACCACCTCGACCGGCCCGAGGAGGGCCTGCGGGCCCTGGTGCCCCTGCTGCGGCCGGGGGGGCTGCTGCACCTCTTTCTCTATGCCGACGGCGGCCGCTGGGAGATCCACCGCACCCAGCGGGCCCTGGCCCTGATGGGGGTGGGCACCGGACCGGCGGGTCTGCGGCTGGGCCGGGAGCTGTTCGCCACCCTGCCCGAGACCAACCGCCTGCGGCGGCACCACGAGCAGCGCTGGGCCCTCGACACCGCCGCCGATGCCAATTTCGCCGACATGTACCTCCACCCCCAGGAGACCAGCTACGACCTCGAGCGCCTGTTCCGCTTCGTTGACCAGCCCGGGATCCGCTTCGCCGGTTTCTCCAATCCCGAGGTCTGGGATCCGGCCCGGCTGCTGCAGGGGGAACTGCTGGAGCGGGCCCGGGCGCTGCCGGCGCGGCAGCAGTGGGCCCTGGTGGAGAGCCTCGATCCCGACATCAGCCACTTCGAGTTCTTCCTGCGCCGCCAGGAGGGCGACGGGGTACCGGAGGCGGCGGCCTGGAGCGACACGGCGCCGCAGGCGTTGAGCGACGCGGCCCTGCTGGCGGCCGGGGGCGAGTGCAACCGCTGCCTGTGGGGCTGGCCCTCCACGGCGCTGCTGGGCCCCGACCTGCGTCCCCTGACCCTCACGGAGGAGGAGCTGGCCCTGATGGAGGCCCTGGAGGCGGCCCCCGCCGCCACGCCGATCGGGGCGCTGCCCCTGGCCCAGGGCCCCGCCGAGCGGGTGGCGGCGGCGCGGCGGCTGCTGGCGGAGCGGGTGCTTCTGTTGCTTAAAGCCTGAACGGGCCGAGTGATAAAGTCCGCACGCCAAGACGGAGCCTCGTCGGTTGCAGGCTGCCCTGACCCCCTCCCCGGATGCCGTCCCCCCCGCGGAGACGTCGACCGAAGAGGTCGCAGTCCATCCGGCCAACGAGCCTCTCCCCCAGCCTGAACTCCCCGCCGCTCCGGCGACGGTGAACAACGGCATGGACGGTTACCTGCGGCTGCAGCGCCGGATCCTTCTTTCCACGGTCTGTGCCACCGCCCTGGCGGTGCCCCTCACGGCCCTGTGGTTCGACCTCCCCACCGCTTTCAGCCTGCTGGTGGGAGCCCTGGCGGGACTCCTGTACCTCCGCCTCCTGGCCCGCAGCGTGACCCGCTTCGGCGTCGAAACCAAGGGGGTGGGCAAGGCCCAGCTGCTGGTGCCCGTGGTGCTGGTGGTCGCGGCCGCCAGGCTCCCCGTCCTTGAGATCCTGCCCGCCGTCCTGGGCTTTCTCCTCTACAAGCCCGCCCTGATCGTTCAGGCCGTCCTCGACACCTGATACCGCTTCAGCCGCTCCGGCGGCCCACTTCAGCCGCCTTGCGGCACCCGACGTTCCGCCAGGTCCTATCCCCGATGGCTCCGTTGCCCCTCGCCCTTCCCTTCGCCGCCCTCGAGGTCGGCCAGCACCTCTACTGGCAGCTCGGCAATTACAAGATCCACGGCCAGGTCTTCCTGAGCTCCTGGGTCGTGATCGGTGCCCTTCTCGCCGTGGTGGTGGTGGGCACGCGCCGCCTGGAGCGCGACCCCCGGGGCGTGCAGAACCTGCTGGAGTTCCTCTGGGATTACCTGCGCGACATCGCCCGCGAATACATCGGCGAGAAGGCCTACCGCGACTGGCTCCCCTTCATCGGCACCCTGTTCCTGTTCATCTTCGTGAGCAACTGGGGCGGGGCCCTGATCCCCTGGAAGCTGGTCCATCTGCCCAACGGTGAACTGGGCGCCCCCACCGCCGACATCAACACCACCATCGCCCTGGCGCTGCTGGTGTCGCTGGCCTACTTCTATGCGGGCCTGAGCCGCAAGGGTTTCCGGTACTTCGAGTACTACGTGGAACCCACGCCGATCATGCTCCCCTTCAAGATCGTCGAGGACTTCACCAAGCCGCTTTCGCTCTCCTTCCGTCTGTTCGGCAACATCCTTGCCGACGAACTGGTGGTGGCGGTGCTGGCCTTCCTGGTGCCCCTGGTGGTGCCCCTGCCCGTGATGTTCCTCGGCCTGTTCACCAGCGCCATCCAGGCCCTGATCTTCGCCACCCTGGCGGCCTACTACATCGGTGAGGCCGTCCACGAGGAGCACCACTAGGTCTCCCGCTCGCCGGCCCGTTCCCTCGGTCTGGCAAACTCTCTGCGCGCAGGTCCGGCTCGATCCGGGCCCGCCTTCCCAGGTGTCCCCGGCGCAGGGTTCTCGACAAGGTTCCTTCCGCGCTTCCCCGGCGCCCCACATTTCTAACCCCACCATGGATTCCCTTACTTCCGCTGCGTCCGTCGTGGCTGCTGGTCTTGCCGTCGGTCTCGGCTCCATCGGTCCTGGCATCGGCCAGGGCACCGCTTCCGGCGGCGCCGTCGAAGGCATCGCCCGCCAGCCCGAAGCCGAAGGCAAGATCCGCGGCACCCTGCTGCTCTCCCTGGCCTTCATGGAATCGCTCACCATCTACGGCCTGGTGGTCGCCCTGGTGCTGCTGTTCGCCAACCCCTTCTCCTGATCGGAGGCCGTCGCGGGGATGACAGGGCCGCCCGTCCGTTGCGGCCCTTCTCCACCCCCGGCTCCGTCCACGCCTGCACCACCGCCCGCCTTATTGCCCCATGACCAGCTGGCTTCTGCTCGCCGAGGCAGGTGCGACCGCAGGGTCGCCCGAGGGAGGTCTGTTCGACCTCGACGCCACCCTGCCGCTCATGGCGCTGCAGGTGGTGATCCTCACCTTCATTCTCAACAGCCTGTTCTTCCGACCGGTCGGCAAGGCCGTCGAGGACCGTGAGGGCTACATCGCCACCAGCCGGACCCAGGCCAAGGAGAAGCTGGCCCAGGCCGAGCGCCTCGAGGCCGACCTCAAGGAGCAGCTGAAGGGGGCCCGCCTTGAGGCCCAGAAGGTGATCCTCGAGGCGGAGCAGGATTCCGACCGTCTCTACCGGGAGGCCCTGGCGGTGGCCCAGGCCGAAGCGATCGCCAGCCGCGAAAGTGCCCGCAGCAAGATCGATGCTCAGCGCGCCGAAGCCCTGAGCGTTCTTGAGGCCGATGCCGACAGGCTCGCCGACCTCATCGTCGACCGTCTCCTGACCGCCTCATGATGATCTCTCCGCTACTGGCCAGCCACGGCAGCTTCGGCCTCAACCTCGACATCTTCGAGACCAACATCATCAACCTGGCGATCGTCATCGCCGGGCTGACCTGGTTCCTGAGGGGATTCCTCGGCGGGATCCTGGAGCGCCGCCGCGAGCGGATCCTGGCCGAACTCAAGGATGCCGAGGAGCGCCTGAAGGCGGCCACCGCCTCCCTGGCCGAGGCTCAGAGCAGCCTGGGTGAGGCCCGCACCCGTGCCGAGAAGATCCGCGCCGACGGCAAGGCCCGGGCCGAGGCCATCCGCTTCGACAGCGAGAAGCGCACCGTCGAGGAGATGGCTCGCCTCAAGCAGGACTCCCAGTCCGACGTCGATTCGGAGATCTCCCGCGTCAGCCGTCTGCTGCAGCGCGAGGCGGCGGAGATGGCCATCGCCAAAGCACTGGTGAGCCTGCCCGGCCGCCTCGACGCCAGCGCCCAGGCCCGGCTGATCGACCAGTCCATTCAATCGATGGGGAACGCCTGATGCCTCTGCTCAATACCATCACCACCCCCTACGCCGACGCCTTCCTGCAGGTGTGTGACGCCAACGGTGACACCGAGGCGGTGATCGAACAGGCCCGGGCAATCCTCGCCCTCTGGCACGACTCCAGCGACCTGCGTGAGGCGATGGCCTCCCCCGTGCTTGAGGTCGAGGGCAAGAAGGCGGCGCTCGAGCAACTCTTCGGCGGCAGCATCTCCCCCTCCTTCCTCAACCTGCTCAAGCTCCTGACCGACCGCCAGCGCATCGGCTTCCTCGATGCCGTTCTGGAGCGGCTCCTGGAGCTCTACCGCGAGCAGAACCAGATCGCCCTGGCCACCGTGACCTCGGCGAGCCCCCTCAGCGAAGAGCAGCAGGCGCTGCTCGCCGAGAAGGCCAAGGCCGTGGCCGGCACCGACAAGGTGGAGATCAGCCTTGCGGTGGATCCCGCCCTGATCGGCGGGTTCGTCCTCAGTGTCGGTTCCCGGGTGATCGACGCCAGCCTCGCCGGCCAGGTTCGGCGCCTCGGTCTGTCGCTCGCCAACGTGAGCTGACGCCTCCCCCCTCCCCTCCCCTCCTCTCCTCACTTCATCGCCTCCCCTCCGGGGACTCCCACCCATGGTTTCCATCCGCCCCGACGAGATCAGCGCCATCCTCAAGAAGCAGATCGCCGACTACGACAAGTCGGTCTCTGTCAGCAACGTCGGCACCGTCCTGCAGATCGGTGATGGCATCGCCCGGGTCTACGGCCTTGAGCAGGTGATGGCCGGTGAGCTGGTGCTGTTCGAGGACGGCACCGAGGGCCTGGCGCTGAACCTGGAGGACGACAACGTCGGCGTCGTGCTGATGGGCGAGGGCCTGGGCATCCAGGAGGGCAGCACCGTCAAGGCCACCGGCCGCATCGCCGCCGTGCCGGTGGGCGACGCCATGCTGGGCCGGGTGGTGAACGCCCTGGGTCAGCCGATCGACGGCAAGGGTGAGATCGCCACCACCGAGACCCGCCTGATCGAGTCGATGGCGCCCGGCATCATCCAGCGCAAGTCGGTGCATGAGCCGATGCAGACCGGCATCACGGCCATCGACGCCATGATCCCCATCGGCCGCGGCCAGCGCGAGCTGATCATCGGCGACCGCCAGACCGGCAAGACCGCCATCTGCATCGACACGATCCTGAACCAGAAGGGTGAGGACGTCGTCTGCGTCTACGTGGCCATCGGCCAGAAGAACGCCTCGGTGGCCAACGTGGTGGAAGTGCTCCGTGAGCGCGGCGCCCTCGACTACACCGTGGTGGTGGCGGCCAGCGCCTCGGAAGCGGCGGCCCTGCAGTACCTGGCCCCGTATACCGGCGCGGCCATCGCCGAGTCCTTCATGTACAAGGGCAAGGCCACTCTGGTGGTGTACGACGACCTCACCAAGCAGGCCCAGGCCTACCGCCAGATGTCGCTGCTGCTGCGCCGTCCCCCCGGTCGTGAGGCCTACCCCGGCGACGTCTTCTACTGCCACAGCCGCCTGCTGGAGCGGGCCGCCAAGCTGTCCGACGCCATGGGCAAGGGCAGCATGACCGCCCTGCCGATCATCGAGACCCAGGCCGGCGACGTCTCGGCCTACATCCCCACCAACGTGATCTCGATCACCGATGGTCAGGTGTTCCTGAGCTCCGACCTGTTCAACTCCGGCCTCCGTCCCGCCATCAACGTGGGCATCTCCGTGAGCCGGGTGGGCGGCGCCGCCCAGACCAAGGCCATCAAGAAGATCGCCGGCACCCTGAAGCTGGAACTGGCCCAGTTCGACGAACTGGCTGCCTTCTCCCAGTTCGCCTCCGACCTTGACGCCGCCACCCAGGCCCAGCTGGCCCGGGGCAAGCGTCTGCGCGAACTGCTCAAGCAGCCCCAGTTCAGCCCCCTGATCCTGGCCGAGCAGGTGGCTGTGGTGTACGCGGGCGTCAAGGGTCTGATCGACGACGTGCCCGTGGAGCTGGTGCCCCAGTTCGCCCGCGAACTGCGTGAGTACCTCAAGAGCAACAAGCCCGAGTACATCAACAAGGTGCAGACCGAGAAGGTGCTGAGCGACGAGTCCGAGGCCATGCTCAAGGACGCCATCGTCGAGGTCACCTCCTCGATGCTGGCCGCCGCCTGAGGAGCCACCACCCATGGCCAATCTCAAGGCAATCCGTGACCGGATCAGTTCGGTCAAGAACACACGCAAGATCACCGAAGCCATGCGGCTGGTGGCCGCCGCCAAGGTGCGCCGTGCCCAGGAGCAGGTGCTGCGCACCCGCCCCTTCGCCGACCGTCTGGCCCGGGTGCTCCAGAACCTCGAGTCCCGCATGGGCTTCGAGGGGGCCGACTCGCCCCTGCTGGCCGAGCGCCGTCCGGTGGGCACCATCACCCTGCTGGTGGTCACCGGGGACCGGGGTCTCTGCGGTGGCTACAACGCCAACGTGATCCGCCGGGCTGAGCAGCGCTTCGCCGAGCTCAAGGGCCAGGGCTTCACGGTGGACATGGTGCTGATGGGCCGCAAGGCCATCACCTACTTCACCAACCGCTCCTACCCGATCCGGGCCACCTTCACCGGTCTGGAGCAGGTGCCCACCTCCCAGGAAGCGAACGAAATCGCCAACGAAGTGCTTGCCGAGTTCCTCTCCGCCAGCACCGACCGCGTGGAGATCGTCTTCACCCGCTTCATCAACCTGGTGAGCTCCCAGCCGGTTGTGCAGACCCTGCTGCCCCTCGATCCCCAGGGCATCGCCAGCTCCGACGATGAGATCTTCCGTCTCATCACCCGTGACGGCCGCCTCGGGGTGGAGACCGGCAAGGTGGAGAACGCCGAGCCGGCCCTGCAGCCGGACTTCGTGTTCGAGCAGAGCCCGGAGCAGCTGCTCAATGCCCTGCTGCCCCTCTACCTGGCCAACCAGCTGCTGCGCTCCCTCCAGGAAGCCGCCGCCAGTGAACTGGCCAGCCGGATGACGGCCATGAACAACGCCAGCGACAACGCCAAGGCGCTCGCCAAGACCCTCACCCTCGACTACAACAAGGCCCGCCAGGCCGCCATCACCCAGGAGATCCTGGAAGTGGTGGGTGGCGCGGCGGCGATGGGCTGACCCGCAGCTCCAGGTGGCCGGTGGCGGGATCCCGCTCCCGGCCCAGCTGCCAGCCTTCCGTCCGCGCCAGCAGCAGTTCCATGGTCGTTCGCACGCGGCTTCCGTGGCAGAGATGGCCGCCCATCGTCCGGCCCTCGGCATCCGCCACCACCAGGTGCAGGTGGGCGCCATCCCTGCTGAGGCTGCCTGCCAGCAGGATCACCTCCTGCGGACCGGCCAGCACGATGCCTGCGTCCTGATCAGCGAAGCGCAGCACCGGACTCTCCAGGCTGCCGATCCCGCAGACGACGAAGCCGCAGAGCTCCGGATCCGCCTGGGCCCGTTGTTCGAGTTCCCTGCGCAGATCCACACCCGGCGGCAGACGGAGGGGGTGGTATGTCATGGCGTGGCGTGGGCCTCCGGGGTCAGGAGCCGCAGCGGTAGCCCTTGTCGCGGAAGACCCGCAGACAGGCATCCACGACCGCGGAGTCGTAGAGGCGACCGCGGTTGGTTTCGATCTCCCTGAGGGCGGCGTCGGATCCCAGCCCGGCCCGGTACGGGCGATGGGCACACATGGACTCCACCACGTCGGCCACCGCCACGATGCGGGATTCCAGGAGCAGCTGGTCGCCGGCCAGGCCGTTCGGGTAGCCGCTGCCGTCCATCCGCTCGTGGTGTTCGAGGACGATGCGGGCAATCGGCCAGGGGAAGGCCACGTCCTTGAGGATCTCGTGGCCGGCCTCGACATGTTCCTTGATCAGGTCGTACTCGTGGCGGCTGAGCTTGGTGGGCTTGCAGAGAATCTCCGCCGGCACCGTGATCTTGCCGATGTCATGCACGGACGCCGCCAGCCGCACGCCTTCCAGTTCCTTGGGCGAAAGTCCCAGATCCGCCCCGATGGCGACCGCCAGGTTGGCCACCCGCTTCTGGTGACCGGCGGTGTAGGGGTCCCGCATCTCCGCCATCCCCCCCAGCACCGAGAGCAGCTGCCGGTAGAGGAGCTCCTGCTGTCTGAGGGTGTCGACCCATCCGGCCTCCGCCAGCTCCCTGGCGATGAGGCTGCCGAGACGGGTGGCGATCGTGTCGAGCAGCAGCCGCTCTTCCGCCAGGAAGGGGCCCTCGCCGGCCGCCTCGAAACGGTCGCTGTAGCCCACGCTCACCGAGCCGTGGAGGGTGTCCCTGACCCAGATCTCCGCGGACTGCACCGACGGGCAGCGCTCGAGATCGCCCGTCTGATAGCAGCGGTCGCCAAGACGGATTCTGGCGACGGCGCTGCCCGAATGCAGCCAGGCCTCCGGGATGGTCGCCACGATCTGCTCGAGCATGGCGTCGATCGGGCCCTGGCTCGTGCTGATGATGGATTCGATCTGCTGGAGGCAGTGGAGTTCCTTCATCCGCTCCGTCAGGGCCTGCTCCAACGGCAACGACAGGCCGGAGGGGGTGCAGGTCGCCACGGCATGGGCCGCTGACCGCGCGCCATTGGAGCCGTTTCCCTTCCCTACGGAAGCGTTCATATCCTCTTCCTTCCCAGATGAGCAGAACGGCACGAAGCGCCTGCAACGGCGGTCGGTGTGTTTCTGTTGTCTTCACGCTACACCTGTGTCAGTGACCTCGCATCTGTTTCGGTGCACGGCGAGTCACGGCCGGGCGTTCCTGCCTGGGGATTCCATGGCCCAACGCCGCGGCCGGGACCATCACGGACGCCAGCGGGGGAACGACCGCATGGCCCACCACGCTGATCCCTTCCCGCTGGAGCAGCTCGGCCTGGGTGTCGCCGTTGGGATCCCGTTTGGTCACGCCCAGGCTTCCATCTGCTGACACGACCCGGTACCAGGGGACATCCAGCTTGGCGCCGTCCTCCAGCTGGCTGAGGATGTAGGCGACATGCCGGGGCATCACCGCCAGATGCTCGCCGATGGATTGGTAAGTGGTGAGCTTCGATTCGGGAATCGACGCGACCACCGTGAGAACCTGCTTCTTGATGCGCGCAAAAGCCTCGGACTTCGCCATCGAGAACTAGCTCTGGCCGCGCAGATCGATGATCACATTACCCTTCTTCCGTCCCGTGTCGACATACCGATGGGCCGCCACGATCTGCTCGAAGGAATAGATCCGGTCGATCACCGGTTGGAACGCTCCCGTCTCCGCCAGGGCGGCAAGTTGGTGCAGATCGTCCAGCTTCACGGTCGCGGGTCCGGCGATGACGCTTCTGTCGCTCGTCAGCGACACCCACACCCCCCGGAGCATGTCTGGCAGTCCGGCCAGCACCAGCAACAGTCTTCCACCCGGCTTCAGTGAGCGCCGGCAGCGCGCGAACGGGGCATTGCCGACCGTGTCGACAATCACGTCGTAGGTGATGCCGTTCCGGCTGAAGTCGTCCCGGGTGTGGTCGATGACATGGGCCGCCCCGAGGCGGCGCACCAGATCGAGGTTCGCCGTGCTGCACACCCCGGTGACCTCAGCCCCGGCGCGGCGGGCCAGCTGGACAACGGCCGTGCCCACCGCCCCGGAGGCCCCGTTCACCAGCAGCCTCTCGCCGGGTCGCACCCTGGCCCGGCGCAGGAAATCCAGGGCCGTCGTGCCGCCGAAGCACAGCGCCGCAGCCGTTTCGTCGGAGAGGGCGGGCGGGGTGGCCACCACCAGGCCGTCCTGGGGCAGGCAGAGGTACTCCGCATGGCAGCCCAGGCGGGTATCGCTGAAGGCGAAGACCCGCTCGCCCACCCGGAATCGGCTCACCCGCGCACCCACCGCGGCGACGACGCCGGCCAGCTCGGAGCCGAGGACGGGCTGGCGGGGTTTCCGCAGGCCGAACACCAGTCGCATGATCAGCCCGAAACCCGCCGGCACCGTCAGGCTGCGAATCCGCCAGTCCGCCGAGCTGACCGTGGTGACAAGGATCCGGATCAGGATCTCATCGTCCTTCGGAGTGGGTGTGGCGAGCTCCCGGATCTGGAGCACCTCCGGCGGCCCGTAGCGTTCGGCGACAACGGCTTTCATGGCAGGGGGGTTCCGAGAAAGGAGCTGTAGGCCCTGGTGAGGGCCACCTTGCCGCCCGTTTCAACCACGGCGCCGTGGGCGACGATCACCCGGTCGAAGTCCCAGCGCAGGACGGCCCGCATGGCCCTGCGCAGCGAGGCGCGGTCGGTGGTGGCCAGGCGCTCGAGAATGGAGGGCTCCAGACGACCGTAACCGCCGCCGATGCGCGTGAGGCAGCGGGTGAGCCAGGCGGCGGAGGCATCGAAGTGGAAGGCACTGTCCGTCAGGATGAGCGTCCTGCTGGGGGTGTGGCAGAAGGCCACCTCGTGCAGCGGCGCTGGGCCGGTGGGCGTCAGGGTGTGGAGCCCGCTGAGGCTGCACAGGAGTAATCCCGGCCAGGGGGAGGGCTCTTCGGCGCTGAGCAGACGATCCAGCTCCAGATGGGGGCACTTCTGTTTCAGGCCGGGCGGACCCCAGACGGTCGCCCGGGGAAAGCGCTGGCGGAAGGCCTCGAGATGGAGATGGTGAAACGCGTTGGGCGCCACGATGTCGGTGACCACACCGATGGCGGCCAGGCCCTCTTCGAGGGCGGGGGTTGGCTGAATCGGCGAGAGGATCACCAGCCGGTTGCCGGGCTCCAGGCGGATGACGCTCATCCGGGTGCCGATGCTCAGGCCGACGTACGTCTGCGCCTGTTCGGCCACCCAGAGATCATCGGCGAGGCGGTGGAGCATGGGAAGGATGGGGATGACGCAGCACCCTGGCAAGGATGGCCGCCCCGCCCTTGGGGAAAGCCACGCCATGGTGGTCCTCATCGGCGAGGAACACCAGCGCATGGTCCGGATGGTCCGGGATCCAGGCTTCATACTTGGCCGCCCAGATCACCAGATGGGCCTCCAGCTGCGTCAGAAACAAGGCCAGTTGTCCCAAACGGCGGTGGGACGGTGGGGCGGCCCGGAAGTAGCGGTCGGAGCGCAGCCACTCCAGCAGCGATTGATTCAGGGGCCGGATCGTGTGCATCGTCATCGCCCGTATCAATCCATGCAGCTGCCGTTCCTCCTCATTCATGGCCGCGAACGTCTCCGCAAACAACCGTTCGTATCCAGGCTCCAGGGCGGCTGTCTCCGGTAGACGACTCTTCAGTTGGGCGGCCAGCCGCTTCAGCAGTTTCCGTTGGGCTGCATAGGCCGCGTCGCCGGCGCGCAACAGCGCGTAGAGCTCCGCCAGCCGACTCCGGCGTTTCTGTGCGGTTCCCCGCAGCTGAAGCACCACTTCGATGGCCGTTCTGCCCCCATAGCCCAGGGCGGCGATGAACCCCGCAAGCAGGGCCGGGGCAGCCCAGGATGGGTCGGCGGGGAGGGGCATCAATCCAGCCGGCGAAGAATCGGAAACGGTGAGCCGGCCAGATTCAGCCTTTCCTTCATGGCCCAGAGGCTACCTGAGGTGGTTCTCCGGATGGACACTTCCGTGGCCTTCCGATGGGACCACCGGACACCAAGATCCCATTGGACGTTCTGCGTTCGCGGCTGAGATCACGGGTCGGAGGAGTGAACCAGCCTCTCTCCCCATCGCACCAACCGATGGTCATGTCTGCCGCCTGCCGTCCATCTTCGGCGGACCCGTCCGGCAGCATTCCTGGGACCGGTCGCCTGCCGCCCATGCCCGATGCCGCCGCCCCCGTCTTCCCCATGGCTGGGGCCCCCGCCCTGGCGATCGAGCCCCTGTTCCCCATGGCCCTGGGCCGGGTTCAGCTGGCGCCCGATCCCCTCGACACCGCCCTGCTGCTGCAGCGGGCCCTGGAGCTGCGGGAGCGGGACCCCAGCGAGGAGGGGGTGGCCTGGACCGGCGATGTGCGCGGTGCCGGGGAGCTGCACCGCGACCCCCTGTTCGCCCCCCTGATCGGCCGGCTGGCACTCCATGCCTGGGCGTATCTGGCGGCGCTCGGGTTCGACCGCCGGCGCCTGTCCCTGCACGTGCAGCGCAGCTGGCCGGTGATCAGCGAGGCCGGCGAGCAGGTGGGGCGCCACCACCATCCCAACGCCCACCTCAGCGCCATCTACTACCTCAACGGCGACGGCAGCGGCCGCAGCGGCTGCCTGCGCCTGTTCGCCCCCCGGCAGGTGAACGAGCTGGTGCCGGGTCTGGCTGTGGGCCAGGACGGCCCGATCGGGGCCGATGCCGCCCTCAACCGCCCCTGGTACGACGTGGCGCCCCGGGCCGGCCTGCTGCTGCTGTTTCCCTCCAGCGTCGACCATGCGGTGCTGCCCAACGAAGATCCCGACGACACCCGCTTCTCCCTCAGCATCGACTTCGTGCTCACGGCCCCGGCGACCGCGGCCGATCCGGGCGAGTACCTCGCCCCCCACCCCGGTCGCTGGCTGGCGATCGGGGAGGATGGGGGGGACCCGGGAGCCTGAGCCGCCCACCCCACGCCACCCCGCCAACGCCGCCCCTCCCCGATCCCCCGCCGTGTCCGAGACCACCCCAGCGACCACCCCAGCCACCACGCCGGAGCCTCCCGTTTTCCAGGTCAGCGCCAGCCTGGATGGCACCGCGTACCGCTTTCCCTGCCGCAGCGACCAGACGGTGCTGAGCGCCGCCGAGGCGGCCGGGGTGCCCCTGCCCAGCTCCTGCTGCTCGGGCGTCTGCACCACCTGCGCCGCCCTGCTGCACAGCGGCACCGTGCACCAGCCCGACGCCATGGGGGTGAAGGCCGAGCTGCAGGCGAAGGGCTATGCCCTGCTGTGCGTCTCCTATCCACTCTCCGACCTCGACCTGCTGGCCGGCCAGGAGGACGCCCTCTATGAGGCCCAGTTCGGTCAGTTCCAGAAATGAGCACCCTGGTGCCCCTGGAGCTGTGGCTGCAGGTGTCCCCCGGCCTCCTGCGTCCCCAGCTGCGGCAGGCGCTGGCACGGGAGGCCCGCCGCCTGGCCGGTGAGGGCGCCGAGCCCCTGCGCTGGGCGATCACGGCGGTGGATCCCCACCGCGGCCTGCGGCTGGAGGGGATCGTGGTGGCGCCGGTACCGGCGCCCGGCCCTTGAGCGCGGCGGCCCCGCCCCTGCCCACCCTGCTGGTGATCCCCACCGGGGTGGGCTGCGCCGTGGGCGGCTTCGCCGGCGACGGCCTGCCGGCGGCCCGGCTGCTGGCGGCGGCCAGCGGCTGCCTGATCACCCACCCCAACGTGATGAACGCCGCCTCCCTCTACTGGAGCGACCGGCGGGTCCACTACGTGGAGGGCTGGAGCCTCGACCGCTTCGCCGCCGCTGAACTGGCCCTCGCTCCGGTGCCCTCCCAGCGGGTGGGCGTGCTGCTGGATGCGGGCATCGAAGCCGAGCTGCTGCTGCGCCACCGCCAGGTGATTGACGCCTGCCGCGCCAGCCTGGGGCTGACGATCGGTCCGGTGCTGAGCAGCGACGTTCCCTTGGAGGTGAGGCTCTCGATCGGGCCCAGCGGCAGCAGCTGGGGCACAGTCGGCCGCCCCGACGCCCTGTTGCGGGCCGGTGAAGCGCTGCTGGCGGCCGGGGCCACGGCCATCGCGGTGGTGGCCCGCTTCCCCGACGAACCCGGCAGCGACGCCCTGGCGGCCTACCGCCACGGCACAGGGGTGGATGCCCTGGCCGGGGCGGAGGCGGTGATCAGCCACCTGCTGGTGCGCCATCTGGGGGTGCCCTGTGCCCATGCCCCCGCCCTGGCGCCGCTGCCGCCGGACCCCGGGCTGGATCCGCGGGCGGCAGCGGAGGAGCTGGGGCACACCTTCCTGCCCTGCGTGCTCGTGGGGCTGAGTCGGGCCCCCTCGCTGCGGCCGGAGCCGGCCAGCGGCCACGGGCTGCTGCACGGCGCCGATCTTGGGGCGGTGGTGGCCCCGGCGGGGGCCCTGGGGGGGGAGGCGGTGCTGGCCTGCGCCGAGCGGGGCGTGCCCGTGATCGCCGTGGAGGGGAACCCCTGCCTGCTGCAGGTGGGTGGCGAGGCCCTGGGGCTGCCGGTGATCCCGGCCTCCAGCTACGCCGAGGCGGCCGGGATCGTGCTGGCCCTGCGGGAGGGCCTCGATCCGGCGGCCCTGCGGCGGCCCCCGCCACCGCTCGACTGAGGCTCCTGGGGCCAGTGCCTGGCTCCAGGAGCCTCAGGGCTCGCCGAGGAAATCCCGCTTGCCGAGTTCCACGCCGTTGTGGCGCAGGATGTCGTAGGCGGTGGTGACGTGGAAATAGACGTTGGGCAGCACGAACAGCAGCAGGAAGCTCTGGCCGCTGAAGTGGAGGGTTTCACCGCGGATCGGCAGTTCGATCGGCTTGGTCTCGGTGCCGTCGATCTGATCGCTGGAGAAGGCCGCGAGGCTGGCGAGGGTCGTTTCGATGCGGCCGATCAGGTCGGCGAAGCTGGCCTCGTCGTCCGCCATTGCGGTGCTCTCCACCCCGGCGAGGCGGGCCAGGCCGCGGCGGGCGATGTCGGTGGCGATCTGCACCTGGCGCACCAGGGGGAACATGTCGGGGTAGAGGCGGGCCTGCAGCAGCACCGCCGGATCGATCCCTTTGGCTTCAGCGTGGGCGGCCGCCTTGGCCAGGATGCCGCTGAGGTTGGTCAGGCTGCGGGCCAGGGGCGGAACGGCCGCCTCGAACATCGAGAGGGTCATGGCTGGGGCGCGGGGCCGGGGGCAGGCGAAGCGGACTGTAGGCCGGTCGACGGGGTGGCCCGACCGCGGCGATGAGCAGAAACACTCAGCCGGTTTCCCCCCTAAGGCGGACCGATTGCGAGTTAAGCTCTCTGCGATCGCTGCTCCGGGCGGCGCGTCGTCAAGTCGTTCTTCACACATTCACATGGCTGCCATCGAAAAGGTCCCCAGCGTCGTCTTCAAGACCCGTGTGCGCGATGAGTCCGTGCCCGGCCCCAACCCCTTCCGCTGGCAGGACCTCACCACCGACGACATCTTCAAGGGCAAGAAGGTGGTGGTGTTCTCCCTCCCCGGTGCCTTCACCCCCACCTGCTCCTCCAACCACCTGCCCCGTTACGAGGCCCTGTACGAGGAGTTCCAGGGCCTGGGTGTGGACAGCATCGTCTGCATCTCGGTCAACGATGCCTTCGTGATGTTCCAGTGGGGCAAGCAGGTGGGCGCCGACAAGGTGTTCCTGCTGCCCGACGGCAACGGTGAGTTCAGTCGCAAGATGGGCATGCTGGTCGAGAAGGACAACCTCGGCTTCGGTGCCCGCTCCTGGCGCTACTCGATGCTCGTCAACGACGGCACGATCGAGAAGATGTTCGTGGAGCCGGGCCTCGAGGACAACTGCCCCACCGACCCCTTCGAGTGCTCGGACGCCGACACGATGCTGGCCTACCTGAAGGGCACCGCCCCCGCCGGCGTCTCCGCCCCCAGCCGCGAGTTCGTCGGCTGAGCCCTCGCCACCGCTGATCCGATCGCCCCCGACTCCTGCCAAGGAGCCGGGGGCTTCCCCTTTTCGGGAGGATGCCCATGCGGCGAAGCGTCGCCAGCATGGGCCCAGCGGCCGTGGGCGGAGTGGCGGTGAAGGACGGCAGCGGCGCCACCAGCTTCCGTTTCCGCCCCCAGGGACCGGGCCGCTTCTTCGTGGCGGCCTTCCTGTCGTTCTGGCTCTGCGGCTGGCTGGCGGGGGAGATCTTCGCCCTCTGGGTCCTGTGGCGGCTGCTGACGGGCGGGCTGGCCTCCGGCCAGTGGGCCCTGCCGGCGCTGCTGTTTCTGCTGGTGTGGCTCAGCCTGTGGAGTTTCGGTGGTGCCGTCGCCCTGCGGGAGGTGCTGGGCGCCCTCTGGTCGGAGGACCGGCTGGTGCTCGGGCCGGATGGCAGCCTCGTGCGCCAGGCCCAGCGCGGGCCCTTCCGTCGCCGCCGGCCGCTGCCCCGCCATGAGATCCGGCGCTTCCATGTGGCCCAGGCCGGCGCCTGGGGTGGTCCCCTGATGGCCGAACGGGCTGGCCGCCCGCTGGAGATCACCCGCCTCGGCAGCCCGCGCCAGCGCCAGGAGGCCGCCGACCAGCTCAACCGGCTCCTGGGGTTGCGGCCGCTGGCCGACGCCCCGGCCCCGGCCCGGGACCGGGCCCCGGCACTGGCCGTGCTGCCGGAGGGCTGGCGGGAGCTCACCCCCACCTTCGGAAGTCCGCTGCTGGTGCCCGATCCGGCCCTGCGCCGGCAGCAGCGCCTGGTGATGGGCCTGGTCAACCTGGTGCTGTGGGGCCTGCTGGCCCTGCTGATCCGTGGCGGCACCGCCTGGCCGGGGTTCTGGGCCCTGGGGATTCCGCTGGCCCTGCTGGCCCTGGCCGGCGGCTGGGGTCAGCTGTGGCTGGCCCTGGGGCGCCGGGAATGGCGGCTGGAGCCGCGGCTGCTGGTGCTGCAGCGCCGTTTCGGCAACCGCCTGCGCACCCTGGGGGAAGCGCGAGCCCTGGAGCTGATCGAGCGGGTCGACTCCGACGGCGACCGCTCCTACCGGCTGCAGGCCATCCGGCCCCCCGATCCGCCCCTGCGGATCGACGACGACGCCACGGGTCCCACCTCCCTGCGCCAGCTGGGGGCCTGGCTGGCGGCGCGCTCGCGGGTGCCCTTCGAGGACCGGGTGCCCAGCGAGGAGCAGCGACGGCAGCAGCGGCGCGCCGAGATGGAGCGACTCCGCCAGCAGCTGGCCGCCTCCGGCCGTTTCGGGCGCTGGGCGGCCCGGCAGCTGGAGCGGGCCGAGAACTGATCGGCGCCGATCCTGGCGTGCCCAAGCATCGCGATGGACCAACATCTGGCAGGGATCGATCCCTTCCTCCCGGCGAAGGGTGCAGCGGATGCGCTGCCTTATGGAGGAATCTCGATTAGCATTTTTTGAGTGATCCCTGGAGATTTTCGGCAGAAGTGCTTCCTAACCACCCCACTTCTGTCGCAGATCCGCATCACTCCCCATGGAGATGGTGAGCGATTCCGATGGGATTTTCAGACACATTTCACTTCCTGCATCCGGTTTCCCGCGACCGTAATCGCAAAAAAGTGATCAACGATACGTCCGGTAACTGCGAGTCTCCCCAGCTCAGGCGCTCCCTGGCGCCGGGCGCCTCACCCGGCCGTCAGCCCATCCTTGACGCCCTGCCGGATCCCTTTCTCCTCCTGGTGCCTGAGCGGGATGGCGAGGGCCGCATCACCGACTTCGTCTGCGCCTATGCCAATGGACCGGCCTGCGTGCTCCATGGCCGCACCCAGAGCCGGATGCTGGGGAGCCATCTGCTGGATCTGCTTCCGCCCCTCCACGGCCACGGCCAGTTCGATCGCTGTGTCCGCGCCTTCGAAGCGGGGAGCACCATCGATGTGGAGGTACCCGGCTGCGGGGATGGCCATGGGCCGTCGGGCCCCCTGCGCCTCTTCCCCGCCAATGGGCTGCTCTGCTGCCTCTGGCGTGGGGCGACGGAGCCGACGCCCCTGCAGCGGCAATGGCTGGAGCTCGACCGGCGCTATCACCTGCTGGCCAGCCATGTCTTCGATCTGGTGATCGAGGTGGACGCCGATCACCGGATCCTCTGGGTCTCCGCGTCGGTCGAAGCCCTGCTCGGCTGGCCGGCCCCCACCCTGCTCGGCCGGCCGGCCATGGCCTTCGTGCACCCCGACGACCGCGGCCGGGCCCTGCGGGCGGGTCTGAACCTGCAGGACCGGGGCCGCCTCGGCAGCGAACTGCGGATCCGCCGCGCCGACGACAGCTGGTGCTGGATGGGGGGCAGCGTCCATCCAGCCGCGGAGGGGAACGGCAGCGCCTGGCTCCTCTCGCTCCGCGACGTCCACGACGTCGTCACCGGCCTCGCGGTTCGCAGTGTCGCCCTGGCCCGGATCCGCACGGCCCTCGAGCGCCAGGCGGGAACCGGATCGACCCTGGCGGTCCTGAGCATCGGTGTCGATGGACTCACCCCGGTGAACGATGCCCTCACCCATACCGGCGGCGACCAGCTGCTCGCCTTCCTGGCGGCGCGCATTGTCCGGGAAGTCGGCGATCCCGATCAGGTGGGCCGGGGCACCGGCGACGAATTCATCGTGCTGCTGAGCGATCTGACCTCCATGGCCGAGGCGGCCTCCCTGGCCGAACGGATCCTGAGGGCCTGCCGGGCGGCGATCACCATCGGGGGCCAGCCCATCGATCCCACCGTCAGCATCGGCATCGCCACCTCCGCCGCCGGTGCCCTCCCCGACGAGCTGCTGCGGGACGCCAGCCTCGCCATGCGTCAGGCCAAGGCCCGGGGCCGCAACTGCTTCGCCCTGCTCGACGACGCCCTGGCCACCGAGGCCCACACGCGCCTGCTGTTCGCGGCCGAGATCCAGCGGGGGCTGGTGATGGAGGAGTTCGCCGCCTGGTTCATGCCGATCGTCTCCTTCGCCACCGGGGAGGTCACCGGCTACGAGGCCCTGGCCCGCTGGGTGCGGCCCGATGGCCTTGAGGTCCCTCCGGTCGAATTCCTTCCCTGCGCCGAACGCCGCGGTCTGATCGTGCGGATCGATCAGCTGGTGCTGCGTCAGGCCCTGGCGGCCCTCTCCCGGCTGCCCGAAGACCTCTCCATGGCGGTGAACGTGTCGGCGGCCAGCCTCGCCCAGCCCGACCACCCCCAGCTGGTGGCGGAAGCCCTCGAAGCCGCCGGGGTGAGCCCCGACCGGCTGCACCTGGAGGTCACCGAGACGGCCCTGCTCAGCGTCACCGAGCGGATCCGGCAGCAGATGGAGCAGCTCGCCGGCCGTGGGATCCGCTGGTACGTGGATGATTTCGGCACCGGCTACTCCTCGATCAGCCATCTCCGCGACCTGCCCATCGCCGGGCTGAAGCTGGACCGCTCCTTCACCTGCGCCATGCGGGCGAAGGACACCAAGAGCCTGCGGCTGTCCCAGGCGCTGGTGGGGGTGGCCGAAGGCCTGGAGCTCGACACGGTGGCCGAGGGGGTGGAAACCATTGAGGAGGCCCGCCTGCTCACCTCCCAGGGCTGGCTGCGGGGCCAGGGCTGGCTTTACGGCAAGGCGGCTCCCCTGGAGCCGTAGGCGGCCGCTTCAGTTCAGTTCGGCGCAGCAGGCCGCGAAGGCCGCTGCCGGGTCGGCGGCGCCGCTGATCGGGCGCCCGATCACCAGCTGGGTCGCCCCGGCGGCCACCGCCTCCGCCGGTGCCATCACCCGCCGCTGGTCGGCCCTGTCGCTGCCGGCGGGGCGGATCCCCGGGGTCACCAGGGTGAAGGGCCAGGGATGGGCCGCCCGCAGCCGGGCCACCTCATGGGGGGAGCACACGGCTCCGGTGACGCCCGCGGCCGCCGCCAGCTGCGCCAGCTGGCCGGCATAGGCTTCCACCGGTGTCTCGACGGCCAGTTCGCGGCGGAAGCGGTCGGGTTCCCAGCTGGTGAGCACGGTCACCGCCAGCAGGGTGGGGGGAGGCAGGCCCTCCTCGGCGGCCCCTTCCTCGGCCGCGGCCTGGGCGGCGGCGAGGGCCTCGCTGCCGGCGCAGGCATGCACGGTGATCAGTTCGGCCCCCAGCCGGGCGGCGCTGCGGCAGGCGCCGGCCATGGTGGCGGGGATGTCGTGGAACTTGAGATCCAGGAACACCCGCAGGCGCCGCTGCCGCAGCTCCCGCACCACGGCGGGTCCGGCGGCGGTGAACAGCTCCAGGCCCACCTTCACCCAGCGGAGCTCCGGAACCGCCGCCGCCAGGGCCAGGGCCGCGTCGGCGTCGGGGCGATCGAGGGCCAGGATGATTCGCTCGGCCGGGGCCAGGGTGGGCTCCGCGGTCGTGACGGTGTGTTCGGCGTCCGCCATCAGGCCACCAGCCGCCGGAAGGTCTTCTTACCGAGCTGCAGCACCTTGCCGGCCAGTTCCGCGGCGCTGGCGAACTCCTGGTTGGGGTCGCTGAGCTTCTCGCCGTCGAGCTTGACCCCGCCGCCCTGGATCTGGCGCCGCCCCTCGCTGCTGCTGGCGCAGACCTTCAGGGCACTGAGCAGATAGAACGCCTTGAGGGGGAAGGGCAGCCCGGCCAGGGAGGCCTCGGGGACGCTGTCCGCCTGGGGTCCGTCCCCAGTCCCCCCGGCGCCGGCGACGCCGGCGGTCACCAGAGCGGCCGCATCGGCCTGGGCCTGCAGCGCCGCCTCGCGCCCGTGGCGGCTGGCGGTGACCTCCAGGGCCATGGCCTTCTGGCGCTCCCGGGGGTTGGCGGGCAGGGCGGCGGTGTCGAGATCGGTGAGCAGGGTGAGGTAGTCCTCCACCACCGCGTCCGGCACCTTCTCGAGCTTGGAGTACATCGAGAGGGGGTCCTCCATCAGCCCCACCGTGTTGCCCAGGCTCTTGCTCATCTTCTGCACCCCGTCGAGGCCGGGCAGGATCGGCAGCAGCAGCCCGAACTGGGGCCGCTGGCCGAAATGGCGCTGCATGTCGCGCCCCATGGCCACGTTGAACTTCTGGTCGGTGCCGCCCAGTTCCAGGTCGGCCGCGACGGCCACCGAGTCGTAGCCCTGCAGCAGGGGATAGAGGAATTCGTGCAGGCTGATGGGGGTGCCTGAGCCGTAGCGGTTGGCGAAGTCCTCCTTGGCCAGCATCTGGCCCACGGTGCTGATGCCCAGCAGCTCGATCACCTGGGGCAGCGCCAGGCCGGCGAGCCACTCGGAGTTGCGCCGCACCTCCAGCCGGCCGGGGGTTTCGAAGTCGAGCAGGGAGCGCTCGGGGGGCTGGCCCTGGCCCAGCTGGGCCAGGTAGGTGGCGGCATTGGCCTCCACCGCCGCCGCGTCGAGCTGCACGCGGGTGCTGCTCTTGCCGGTCGGATCGCCGATGCGGGCCGTGAAGTCGCCGATGATCAGCACCGCCGTGTGGCCGGCGTTCTGGAAGGCCCGCAGCTTGCGGAACAGCAGGCTGTGGCCGAGGTGGATGTCGCTGCCGGTGGGATCGATGCCCAGCTTCACCCGCAGGGGCCGGCCCTGGCGTTCCGCCTCCGCCAGCCGGGCCTCGAGCCGCTGATCCGGGTCGGGCTCCCGGCCGGCGGGGAACAGGTCGGCCATGCCCCGGGCCAGGGCGTCCGCCAGGGGCGGCACCGGCAGCGGCGCTCCAGGCGGTTCCGCCTGATGTGCCGCCTGATCCCCGTGCTCCGCTTCCCCCATCGACGCCAGCCGCCTGCCTGGGGGGGATGGTAGGCAGCCGTGGTGCTCCGGTCGCTCAGCCCAGCAGGGCCAACACATCGGCGGCGGCCCGCTCGCCGCTGGTCACCGCACCCTCGAAGAAGCCCGGCCAGCGTTCCGCCACCTCCGTGCCGGCCCAGAACACCCGGCCGTGGGGCCGCAGCAGGGCATCGCCGCTGCGGGTCCACAGCCCGGGGGGCATCCAGCCGGCAAAGGCCCCGCCCACGTAGGGCTCCCGCGGCCAGTCCTTCTCCACGTAGTCCAGCGGTTCCAGCGCCACCGGGCCGAAGTAGGCGGCCAGATCCTCCAGCACTGCCGCCCGGCGCTGCTCCGCGTCCAGGGCTGACCAGCGCTCCTGCCGGCGGCCCGCCACGAAGGCGGCGATCACCCCCAGCCCGGTTTCGGGATCGGAGCTGTCGGCGCAGAGCTCCACCCAGGGGCGATCGCCGATGCCGATGCCCGCCAGTCCGGCCTGCCGCCACCAGGGGCTCCCGTAGGCGACCAGCACCTTGGTGCAGCGGCCCATGGCCATGCCCTCCTGGAGGGCGAGCCGATCGGCCGGCAGCCCGGGGGTGAAGCGGATCGCGGCGGCCATCGCCGGCGGCATGGCCACGATCACCGCCCGGGCCTGGTGGCTGGCCCTGTCGGTGGTCACCGTGATGGCGCCCTCCGCACCGGGGCCGGAGGGGTTCTCGGCCTGATGGATCTCACGCACGGGTTCGCCGAGCAGCACCGCGTCCCCCAGGCTTTCGGCCAGCAAGGCCGGCAGCTGGCCGGCACCGCCGTGGATCAGCTCCTCCTCGGGGTGGTCGCCCTGGGGCGCCGTGCGCTGGCCCCAGGCCACATGCAGCAGCGACACCTGGTCCGGCTCCGCCGGCCCGAGAAAACCGACGGCCCGGCAGAAGTAGGCGAAGTACCAGGCGGCGAAGGGGGTGTGGGTGTGGGCCTCGATCCAGTCCTGGAAGCTCAGCCGGTCGAGGGCGGCGGCATCGGGATGGTGATGGGGATGGCCCTCCGGCAGGGACGCCACCAGCTCCTGGAAGCGTCCGAGGGCCTGCATCGCATCGTCCCAGTCGTGGGTGGGCACCGAGGGCGGCTGCCCCTCCGGAAACCCCTGGAAGAAGCCGCTGAAGGTGCAGCGATGGGACCCGAAGCAGAGGACGGTCTCACCGTCGTGGGGGGAAGGGAACCGGCGCAGGCCCTGCTCCTCGAGCAGGGAGCGGAAGCGGCCGTGGGTGGCGCCCAGCCACTGGCCGCCCAGGTCGATCCAGGCGGGAGGTCGGGCCCCGGAGGGCCCGTTGCCGGCCAGCGTCAGGGGCGCCCGCACCATGCGGCCCCCCACGGCCGGCGCTGCCTCGATCACCCGCACCGACAGGCCGGACCTGCGCAGATCCCTGGCGGCCACCAGTCCGGCCAACCCCGCTCCGACGACGATGACGTCCCGCACGCCGGATCAGCCCGCCGCGTCGAGCTGGCTCTTCATGCGCTCGAGGGTGAGGGTCATCTGGTCGAACATCTTCTCGGGAGTGAGGCCGAACTGGCCGAGCTGGGTGCGCAGCTGTTCAACGGTCAGCTTGGCCTGGAAATCCTCGGACAGTTCGAAGCGCTTCATGAACACCTGATAGCGCTCCATCATCTCCTCCATCCGCTCGATGTAGAGCTTCTTGCCCTCGCGGTCGAACTTGCCGTACTCACTGCCCAGCTGCATCAGCTGCTGGTAATCGCTGAACAGCCGCTTCGCCTCGTCCTGGACGATCTCGGAGTCGAAGAAAGCCATGGGGAGGGTGCTCCGGACGGCGGGAAAGGTCGATTCTGCAGAGCCCGGGCAGGCCTGGGGAGTGCGGATCCACGTATCGCTTCCCCCGGCCCGCCACGCCGGATACCGAATTCCGGCCCATCCCCTGGTGAAGATGACCAACCCCCGTCTCTGGGGGTGTCCCCGCACCTGCGCCCGTGGACCTCACCCCCCTGCTGCCCCAGGTGCGTGACGACCTCAGCCGGGGACTGGCGCTGCTGAACGGGGTCCGGCTGGTGCTGTGCCTGGGCAGCCGGGCCCAGATCACCCTGCTCATGGGCACACCCGCCCGGATTCTGGGGGCCGCCACCACGGCGTCCGAAGGGCTGGCCCAGGTGCGCCGCCATCGGCCCGCGCTGGTGTTGGTCAGCGACCGGCTGGAGGAGGGATGCGGCGTGGACCTGGTGGTGCAGATCAAGGAGCGCCACCCCGAGATCCGCACCCTGCTGGTGGTGTCCCAGGAGCACCGCCTCGCCCGGATCCGCAGGGCCCTGCAGGCGGGCTGCGACGGCATCGTGGCGGAGTCGCGCCTGCTCCATGGTTCCGGCCTGCAGGCCCTGCACACCGTGCTCGGCGGTGGCCTCTACCTCGACCGTTGCCTGGTGGGGGCGGCGCTGGCGGACCAGGAGCCCGGCGGCGATGCCGCCGAGCCGCTCAGCCCCCGGGAGCGGCAGGTGCTCGAGCGGGTGGTGCGCGGGCTGACGAACCATGAGATCGCCGGGGAACTGATGGTCTCGGTCGACACCGTCAAGACCCACGTGCGCAACGTGCTGCTCAAGCTGCGGGTCCGGGGGCGCATCCAGGCGGTGGTCATCGGCCTGCAGCTGGGCCTGGTCGACTGGCCCCGACCCGGAGGCACCCGCTAGCTTCAGGCCCGACCTGCGAGCGCTCGGGCCTCCATGGCAGGACGCCACTGGCTGGATCCCCTGGCCCGCCACCTACTCGAGGCCACCGGCCAGCTGCCGCCGCTCCCGCCACGGCCCGAGGCCACCCCGGTGGGGACCGGTGATGCCGGGTTGGGGGCCGAGGAGGCCGTCGAACGGGAGCTGCTCGCCCTCAAGCTGGCCCTCAACCCGGCCCTGCGGTTCCGGGATGGGGCCGAGGTGCGCCAGGCGGCCGCCCTGGGCTGGAGTCTCGAGGTCAACCTCGCCGAGGCCGGCGACTGGCTGCGGCTGCCCGGCTGTCCCCCTGGACTGGTGGACCGGCTGGTCCGCCTCCAGGGCGAGGGTCAGCAGTGGTCCGGCCCCGGGGATCTGGCGGCGGCCCTGCAGGTTCCCCCCGCCCTCGTGAGCACCTGGCTGCCGGTGCTGCGCTTCCGTCGCCGTCGCCATCCCCGGCCTGTGCCGCCGCCGCCGCTGGCGATCAACCAGGCGTCCGTGCGGCTGCTGCAGGAGCGGCTCGGCCTGGGGCCGGAGCGCTGCCGCTGGCTGCTGCAGGAGCGGGCCCGGGAGCCCTTCCGGGATCTGGCCGATCTCCAGCACCGCCTGGAGCTCTCCCCCGGGCAGGTGGAGGGCTGGATCGGCCGGTTCCGCTATGACGCCGCCCCGGGCCCGGTGCTGCCCCCGGCCCGGAGGCGGGCCCGATGAGCCGCCAGGGGGAACTGTTTCCGGCGGCCGCGGTGGCCGGCGCGTCGCCGCCCCCGTCCCTGCCGCTGTGGCGGGAGCAGCTGCTGGCCTGGCAGGCCCGTCTCGCCGACCACCAGGCGCCGCTGTTCGCCGCCGCCGCTGACGCCGCCCCCCCCCAGCAGGGCCAGCTGTTCCCCGGTACCGCCAACCCCGCCGATCCCCTCGAGCAGGCGCGGCGCTTCAATCCCCTCAGCCTCAGCCCCCAGAGCCTGTCCTTCTGGCGCTGGCCCCGGCTTCCCCAGCGGGGGGCGGCCCTCTACCTGGTGATGGATCGCCCGCCGCAGCTGGCGCTGCCCCTGCTGCTCTACGTCGGTGAGACGGGCCGGGCTGACCAGCGCTGGAAGGGCGACCACGACTGCAAGGACTACCTGGCGGCCTACGGCGAGGCCCTGGCCCGGGCGGACCTGGAGGCGCGGCCGAGCATCCGCTTCTGGTCGGACGTGCCGGCGGCGGTCGCCCCCCGCCGGGCCCTGGAGCAGGCCCTGATCCGCCGCTGGCTGCCCCCCTTCAACAAGGAGACCCGGGACCGCTGGGCCACCCCGTTCACGGCCGACCCCGCCTGAACGCCAGGGCGGTGCTGGCTACGATCACGGGCCGCCTGCGCTGGGTCCATGGAGTTTCGCTGTCTTGCCGTCGACCGGAACGCCCCCCGGCCCCTCACGGAGATCTGGACGGGGGACACCCTGGTGGTGGGACTGTTCGCCGGCGGTGCCGGCGCTGGTCGCGGCCCCGCTGAGGAGCTGGTGGGGGAAGCCCTTGAGGGCTGGCTGCAGCGGCGCCGCTTCGAGGCCAAGACGGGCCAGACCCTCACCCTGGAGCGGCCCGGCGGCAGCCCGGCCACGCTGATCCTGGTGGGTCTGGGGGAACCGGCCGAGTTCGGGCTCGAGGCCCTGCGCCAGGCCGCAGCCGGTGCGGCCCGCACGGCCGCCGGCGCCGGCGCCGAAGAGCTCGGCCTCTGGTTCCCCCTGGAGGGGCTTGAGCCGGCGGCGGCGGCGGCGGCCATGGCGGAAGCGGTGCGGCTCGGCCTCTATGACGACCAGCGCTTCAAGAGCGAGACCGAGCCCCGCTCCCTGCCCCACCAGGTGACCCTGCTGGGGTTGGCGGAGAGTGCTGCGGCGGGCCTGGCCCATGTGGCGGCCACCTGCAGCGGTGTGGAACTGGCCCGGCGGCTGGTGGCGGCCCCGCCCAACAAGGCCACCCCCCAGTCGCTGGCCGATGAGGCCGCCGCCATCGCCGACGCCTTCGGTCTCGAGCTCAAGGTGCTGGAGCGGGCCGACTGTGAAGCCCTCGGCATGGGCGCCTTCCTGGGGGTGGCCCAGGGCTCCGACCTGCCCCCCAAATTCATCCATCTCACCTACCGGTCCGCCGAGCCGGTGACCCGGCGGGTGGTGCTGGTGGGCAAGGGGCTCACCTTCGATTCCGGCGGCTACAACCTCAAGACCGCCGGCTCCCAGATCGAGATGATGAAGTACGACATGGGCGGCAGTGCCGCCGTGCTGGGGGCGGCCCGCGCCGTCGCCGAGATCCGCCCCGCCGGCCTGGAGGTGCACGTGATCGTGGCCAGCTGCGAAAACATGATCAGCGGCGGCGCCATCCACCCGGGCGACGTGCTCACCGCCTCCAACGGCAAGACGATCGAGATCAACAACACCGACGCGGAGGGGCGTCTCACCCTGGCCGATGCCCTCGTCTACGCCTGCGGCCTGGAGCCCGATGCCATCGTCGATCTCGCCACCCTCACCGGCGCCTGCGTGATCGCCCTGGGCGAGGAGATCGCCGGACTCTGGTCCCCCAGTGACGGCCTGGCCGAGGCCCTGATCACCGCCGGCACGGCCGGTGGCGAGGCCCTCTGGCGCATGCCCCTGCGCGGCTCCTACAGGAAGGGGCTCAAGAGCCACGTCGCCGACATGAAGAACACCGGGCCGCGGCCCGGGGGCTCGATCACCGCCGCCCTCTTCCTGCAGGACTTCGTCACCCGGGGGCTGCCCTGGGCCCACCTCGACATCGCCGGCACCGTCTGGAGCGACAAGGCGAGGGGGCTGGATCCGTCGGGGGCCACCGGCTTCGGGGTGCGCACCCTGGTGGCCTGGCTGGTGGCCGGCGCCGCGGCCTGAACGGCGAGGCCGCCGTCCCCGGCGGCTCTGGCGGCCGGAGTCTGCGGCCTAGGTTTGCTTCCAGACCAGACAACGCATCGCCCCATGGCCGTTCACAAGATCCGCTGGTACGTGAAGGCCCAGCTGGGTGTGCTCCTCCTTCCTGCCGGACTCTGTCTGTTCGGGGAGGGGGTGATCCGCAAGGGCATCCAGACCTGGTCGGCCCTGGCGGCGGCGGCCGACCAGGGCCAGTCCCTGCCGGAGGCCGGCCCCTGGGTCTGGTACGGGGCCCTCGGCCTGATCCTGATCAACGCCGGTGTGGGGCTGATGGTCGAGAGCGGCCTGCTGCGCGGCTATCCCCGCACCCCGCCCCGGGCCTGAGCCATCTCTCAGACCGCCACCGGTTCGGTGTCACCCCTGCCGGGGATGTGGGCGTGCAGTTCGGCGGGGGATTCGAGACGGTGGATCTGCCAGGTGGCCTTGTCGCCGCAGGTGGCCTGCAGCTTGTCGAGGTCGTCGGACGCCTGCCTGGGGCTCGCGTAGGGCCCGATGTGGCGCGTCTGCAGACCGTCCCGGATGGTCAGCAGATACATACAGAGGCCCTCCGGTGATGGGTCAAACGCTAAGGCATTTTCCCGGCCGGAACAGGGGGGAGGCGCCGTGCGGTTTCCCCGGCGTGTGATCGGCAGCACAACCGATGCAGCCCCGCCTGAGGAGCCAGGCGGAGGGGCAGCGGCGATGGGCTCAGCCGCCCTTCCAGCGCTGGCTGGTGCGGGCCCGCCGGCCCCAGACGGCGTCCAGGCGCCGGTCGCGGCCGCAGGACCAGCGGTAGTAGTTGTACCGGACGCCATTGCGCTTGGCGTAGTTCTGGTGGTAGCCCTCCGCCGGCCAGAACTTCGCCAGGGGCCGGATCGCCACCTTGATCGCCGCCGCCGGTTTGCCCAGTTCCCGGGCGGCCGCCACCAGGCTGTTGCGGGCCTCCACGGCCTGGTTGGCGCTGGTGGTGAAGATCACGGGCCGGTAGGAATCGCCGCGGTCGCAGAACTGGCCGCCCCCGTCGAGGGGATCGATGTTGCGCCAGTAGGCCCGCAGCAGGGTGTCGTAGCGGATCTCGGTGTTGTCGAAACGCACCCGGACCACCTCCTGGTGGCCGGTTCCCCCGGCGGAGACCTGCCGGTAGGTGGGGTTGGCCCCCTTGCCGCCGCTGTAGCCGCTCTCCACGTCGAGGACCCCGGGGAGCACCTCCAGATCATGTTCCAGGCACCAGAAACAGCCGCCGGCCAGCACGGCCTCCTCGGTGGCCGCCAGGGCCGGGGCCACCGGCCCGCCGAGGGCCAGCAGCAGGCCAAGCAGCAGGGCGATCAGTCGCATGGTGGGTGTCCCGGGAAGGGTTCCAGAATCGCCGTCGCGGCCCGGCGGGTGACGCCCGGCTCACCGAGCTTCTGCCTGAGACGAACGTAGCCCTCCAGCACCCGCTCCCGCGCCCCGGAGGCCGGATCGAACAGGGGCAGCAGGGCCGCGACGATGGCCTCCGGTGTGAAGGCGTCCTGCAGCAGCTCCGGTACGAGCCGTTCGCCGAGCACCAGGTTCACCGGCGAGATGTGCTCCACGTTGAAGTGGATCACATGCTTGGCCAGGAAGGCCGTGGGCCGGCTGACCCGGTAGCCGGCCACCTGGGGCACGCCCCGCAGGGCCAGCTCCAGGTTGGCGGTGCCGGATTTGGTCAGGGCGGCATCGGCGGCGGCACACAGGAGCGGCCGCAGCCCGTCGGCCTCACCGGCGGGGATCACCCGCACGGCGGTGGCCCCGGCGGCCTCCATGGCGTGCTGCAGGGACGCCTCGAACCCCGGCAGGCCGGCAGGGAGCAGCACCTGCAGATCTGGATGGCGCCGCTGCAGCAGGGCGACCGCGGCGGCCATGGGCGGCAGGACGTAGCGCAGCTCCTGCCGACGCGAGGCGGGCAGCAGCAGCAGCACCGGCGCCTCCGCCGGCAGGCCCAGCTGTTGGCGGGCCTCCTGGCGCGACGGCCGCTGCTGCAGGGTGTCGATCAGGGGGTGGCCCACCCAGGTGACCTGGGCGCCCCGATCGGCGTAGAAGCTGGCCTCCTCCGGGAAGATCGCCAGGATGCGGTCGGTGAAGCCGATCAGCCGGGTGGTGCCACCGTCGCCGAGGCGGAAGGCCCACTCCTGGGGAGCGATGTAATAGGTGATGGGCACATCGGGGTACAGCCGCCGCAGGCGCAGGCCCAGATTGACGTTGGCCCCCATGTAGTCGATCAGCACCACGGCGTCGGGGGGGTGCTGCTTCAGCCAGCGCCGCACCCTTGCCTGCAGCTTGAGGGTGGGAATGACCAGGGGGATCGGTTCCCACAGGCCGATGGCCCCGAGCTTGGTGGTGTCCGCCAGCAGCCGTGCCCCGGCCCGTTCCATGCGGCTGCCGCCGAGGGCCACCACGTCCAGGGGCAGCGACCGTCGGGCGGCCTCCTCGTGCAGGGCCTGGACCAGCAGGGATCCCTGCAGATCACCGGAGACTTCCCCGGTGCTGACCAGCAGTCGCACCATCAGCGCTGGGCCGGCAGCGGTCCGCGCCGGCCCGGCCCCACCGAGGCCTCCAGGAAGGCGCACAGCTCGTCGGCCGCGGCCAGCAGTGGCCGCTCCCGGGCCTGGCGCAGGGCGGCGGCCAGCACCAGATCGCTGCGGTAAATGAGGGTCCAGAGATCCTGGAGCTGGCGGAACTGGGCGCCGTCGTCGAGCTGGGCCATGCCGCTGCGGCGCAGCCCGACCCGGTTCAGTCCCCGGATGCGGCCGGGGTGGCCCTCCACCGTCATGAACGGGGGGACGTCGCGGTCGATGCGGCTCATGCCGCCCACCATCGCCAGGCTGCCGATGTGGACGAACTGGTGGATGCCGAGCACGCCGCCGATCACGGCCCGCTCACCGATCACCACGTGGCCCGCCACCGCCACCCCGTTGGCGATGACGATGCGGTCGGAGAGCTGGCAGTTGTGGCCGATGTGGCTGTAGGCCATCAGCAGGTTGCCGTTGCCCAGCACGGTCCGCTCCCCTTCAGCCGTGGCGCGGTTGATGGTGACGCACTCCCGGATCGTGTTCTCATCGCCCATCACCACTTCGGTGGGGGCACCGCCGTACTTGAGGTCCTGGGGTTCGAGGCCGATGCAGGCCCCCGGGAAGATCCGGTTGCCCTTGCCCATCCGCACCCGCCCGTCGATCACCACATGGGGACCGATGCGGCTGCCCTCGCCGATCTCCACCTCCGGACCGATCACCGCATAGGGGCCGATCTCCACCCCGGGGGCCAGCCGGGCCCTCGGATCGACCAGGGCCGTGGGGTGGACGGATGTCGTCATGGCTGTGCTCGACATCGCGTCAGTCCACGAGCGAGAACATCAGCTCGCCGGAGCAGACGCGCTCGCCATCGACCGTGGCGGTGGCGTGCACCTTGCCGAAGCGCTTGCGCTTGAGGCTGAGCAGCTCGCAGGTGATCAGCAGCTGGTCGCCGGGCACGACGGGTCGGCGGAAGCGGACGCCGTCGATGCCGGCGAAGACGAACAGGCCCTTGGGCAGATCGGGCATCTGGGTGACGATCAGGCCCCCCACCTGGGCCATGGCCTCGACGATCAGCACGCCCGGCATCAGGGGGCGGCCGGGGAAATGGCCCTGGAACTGGGGCTCGTTGAAGGTGACGTTCTTCAGGGCCACCGCCCGCTGGCCGGGGACGTACTCCACCACCCGATCCACCAGGGCGAAGGGGTAGCGGTGGGGGAGCAGGTTGAGGATCTGTTCGCTGCTGAGCACCACGGCCCGGGTCGTGTCCGCAGCGGGGCCAGCGGGCGTGGCGGGGGATGGGGCCGGGGCGGCCTCGGGAGCGGCGGAGGGAAGAACGGTCAAGGATTCAGTGGGTCGGTACGGGTACGGGCAGGCGGGGCGCCTGGGCCGCAAGGGCCGCGGCCATGGCGGTGTGCAGGCCATGGGAACCGCGGTAGGCAAAGACGTGGGCCCTCGGCAGGCCCACCAACGCCAGATCTCCCAGCAGGTCCAGCAGCTTATGGCGCACCGGTTCGTCGGCGAAGCGCAGGGGCGGGTTCACCCAGTCGTCCCCATCACAGACCAGGGCATTGTCGAGGGCACCACCCCGGATCAGGCCCGCGGCCAGCAGCTGCTCCACCTGCTCCCGGAAGCCGAAGGTGCGGGCCGGGGCAATCTCGGCCACAAAACTCTCGGGCGTGAGATCGAGGGCATAGAGCTGGCGGCCGATGGCCGCCTGGGGAAACTCGATCGCCGCCGCCAGACGCAGCCGGTCGTTGGGCAGGGCCGCCACGAACCCCAGGCCCTGGCCGAGGGTGAGGGGCAGCGGCGGCAACGGCGGCTCGAGGCGCTCGCCCCGGTCGCGGAGGCCCGCCTCGGCGATCGCCTCCACCCAGGGCAGGCCGGAGCCGTCGAGCAGGGGGATTTCCTCCCCTTCCACCCACAGTTCCGCCTGGCTCACCCCGGTGCCGGCCAGGGCCGCCAGCAGGTGCTCCACCGTCGCCAGGCGGCGCTCACCCACCTGCAGGCAGGTGCACAGGCGGGTGTCGCTGACCTGGGTGGGGCCGAGGCGCTGCATCGGGAGTTCCGGGGCGTCCAGCCAGCCCAGCCAGTAGCCGGGCCGCTCCGACGGGCCGAGCCGGACCCGGGAGACGGCGCCGCTGTGCAGGCCGACCCCGGAGCGCTCCACGCTGGAGCGCAGGGTCCAGGCCTGGCGATAGTCGCTGGGCCAGCTGGTCACTAGAACTTCCAGCCCACGCCGAGGTTGAAGCGCCACTCGCCGGTGAAGTCCTGGCTGGCCACCTCCAGGCGCAGCGGGCCGACGGGGGTGGTGACGATCAGGCCGGTGCCGATCGAGAAGCCGGAGCCCGGCTTGTTGAGCAGGCCGCCGAGGTTGCCCGGCACCTTCGCCTGGCTGCCGAAGGTGGTGCCGCCGTCGATGAACAGCTCGCCGCTGACGATGCTGAACAGGGGGAAGCGGTATTCGATCGTGGCCTCGCCGAAGCTGCGGCCGACGCCCAGATCGCAGTCGAAGTAGCCCCGCACCGAGTTGCCGCCACCCAGGCAGAAGGCCTCATAGGGCGGCAGGTCGCCGATCACCGTGCCGGCGGACACCTGGAAGGCCAGGGCCTGCTTGCAGTCCTCGGTCTCGCCGGCCTTGGGCCGGCAGCCCTTGTAGAACTTCAGCCAGCGCACCGGGATGTAGTGGGTGAAGCTGCCCCGGATCCGGTTGAAGGTGGGGGAATCGGGGCCCACCGAGAAGAACTGTTCGGTGCCGATGCTGAGGAAGTTGCCCTGGGTGGGGTTGCGGGGATCGTTGAGGGTGCTCATCGTCGCCGCCAGCCGCAGACCCACCAGCTGGTTGCGGGCGGCGCAGTTGTAGGCCACGCAGATGATCGAGCTGGTGGGAGCGGCCAGCAGCGAGGTGGCCTCGTTCGGGGTGGCCAGAGCGAAGCGGCGGGAGGTGCCCGAGAAGTCCATCGGCGTCGCCACCTGGCCGGTCAGCCCCAGCAGCACGGTCCACGGTGCCCGCTTGAAGGGGTTGCCGCCGTTGAGGGGACGCACGAACTGGACGTTGGCGCCGACGCGCTGGATCAGCACGCTGTTGCCGTCGAACTGGAACCAGCTGAGGTTCTGGCCGCTGGTCTCGGCGGCGATCCGGGCCGCCGTCACCGACGGGAAGGCCTCGAGGAGGGGGTTGAAGGGCGAGAAGATGTTGTAGGCGACCTCGGTGCCAGGGGCCTGGTAGAAGTCGGAGACGGTGAAGAAGTTGCCGTTGTTCTGGCTCTGGAACACCTGGGGGGCGTCCCGGCTCACGAAGGCCTTGAAGCGGAAGGCGGTCCGGTACTTGTCCCCCTTGATCCAGGGGTCGCTGAAGGAGATGTCGGCCAGGCCGCCGAACTGGCCGTACGTGAAGCTGGTGGAGAGGTCCCAGGCCCGGCCGAACAGGTTGCTGTCCTGCACCTGGATCTGGCCGAAGACCCCCTGGCTCTGGCTGTAGCCCAGACCCCCCGACAGAGACCCGGTCGACTGCTCCACCACCCCCAGCACGATCACCACCGAGCCGGGATCCTCCGGTTCGGGGCGCAGGGTCACCTTGACGTCGCTGAACAGGCCGGTGCCGTAGAGGCGCTTGAGGTCGTCCTCCAGATTGCGGCGGTTGAAGATCTCGCCGGTTTTGATGGAGATCTCTCGGGTGATCACCCACTCCTTGGTCTTGCCCTTGATGGGCTGGCCCTTGTCGTTGGTGGCCGAGCCCTCCTTGTTGAGGAACTGGACCTCCACGCCCTTCACCGTGCCCTGGCGGACCAGCAGCTGCACGTCGCCGTCGGGGCCGATCCGGGAGGGGCCGGTGACGCGGGCCAGGGAGAAGCCCTGATCGGCATACCACTTCTGCAGCTCCTGCATGCGGCCCTGCAGGGTCACCAGGTTGAGGGTCTTGCCGTAATCGCCGGCGAAGGTCTCCTGCACCACGGTCTCCGGCACCTTGGCGTCGGCCGGATCCAGGCTCACCTTGGTGAGCACGGGGTTGGGCACCACCGAGACCACCAGCCGCACCCCCAGGGGGCCGTCCTGGGGCTGGATGCGCACGTCGGAGAACCAGCCGGTGGCGTAGATGGCCTGCAGGTCCCTTTCCAGCTCGCTGCGGGTGATGCTGTTGCCGGGGGTCACCACCATGGCGCCATAGGCCGCCAGCTCGAGCCGCTCAGCCTCGGGATGGTCGGACAGGCCCTCGATCACCACCTCACTGATCAGCACCCGGGGTTCGGCCGAGGCGGAGGGGGCGGGGGCCGGCGCCAGGGAAGGCCTGCCGGGCCGATCGTCGCTGGCGGCGGGCGGGCCGGGGGTCGCCCCGGGGGTGGCGGTGGGGGCAGGTGCCGGAGCGGGG
>NZ_JAGQBM010000014.1:0-60372 GCF_024345635.1 Cyanobium sp. Lug-B | reverse complement strand
GGTGGTCTTCGAGCGCGGCGGCACCCTGTCCCACGGCAGGGTCAAGCCCCTTGCTGACGCCGCCGGGGAAGCGGGCCTTCATTTCTGACCCCTGCTCTCCCCATGCCCGAACCCAACGACCAGACCCAGCCCGGCGCCGTGCCTGCGGCCTCCGACGTCCCCGCCGCTGCCGAAGGCCAGCAGGAGCAGCGCCGGGGCGGCGGCGGTGGCCGCGGCGATGCCAAGGGTGACCGCCGCGGTGGCGGCGGCCGCGGCCGCGACAACCGCCGCGGCCAGGAACGCGACTCCGAGTGGCAGGAGCGGGTGGTTCAGATCCGCCGCGTCTCCAAGACCGTCAAGGGCGGCAAGAAGATGAGCTTCCGGGCCATCGTCGTCGTCGGCAACGAACGGGGCCAGGTGGGCGTGGGCGTCGGCAAGGCCGGCGATGTCATCGGCGCCGTCCGCAAGGGCGTGGCCGACGGCAAGAAGCATCTGGTCAAGGTGCCCCTCACCCGCACCAGCTCGATCCCCACCCTCAGCAACGGCCGCGACGGCGCCGCCAGCGTGCTGATCCGGCCGGCCGCCCCCGGTACCGGGGTGATCGCGGGCGGTTCGATCCGCACCGTGCTCGAACTGGCCGGCATCAAGAACGTGCTGGCGAAACGGCTGGGCTCCAAGACCCCGCTGAACAACGCCCGCGCCGCCATGCAGGCCCTCGAAGGCCTGCGCACCCACAAGGAGACCGCCAAGGAGCGGGGCATCTCCCTCGAGCAGATCTACTCCTGAGGCCCGCCATGACGTCCTTCTCTCTCAACAATCTCCAGCCCCAGACGGGCTCCCGCCGGCGCAAGCTGCGCAAGGGTCGCGGCATCGCCGCCGGCCAGGGCGCCAGCTGCGGCTTCGGCATGCGCGGCCAGAAGTCCCGCTCCGGCCGGCCCACCCGCCCCGGCTTCGAGGGCGGCCAGATGCCCCTCTACCGCCGGATCCCGAAGCTCAAGCACTTCCCGGTCATCAACCCCACCCACTACACCGTGATCAACGTGTCGCGGCTGGGTGAGCTGAAGGCCGGCAGCACGGTCAGCCTCGAGTCCCTCGAGCAGGCGGGTCTGGTCACCAGCCCCCGCTACCCGCTGAAAGTGCTCGGCAACGGCGAACTGACGGTGAAACTGACGGTCCAGGCCGCCGCCTTCACCGCCTCGGCCCGCGCCAAGATCGAAGCCGCCGGCGGCACCTGCGAGATCATCGACTGAGGCCGGGCCCTGCCCCGCCCCCAGCCGCGAGCCGCCTGCCCGTAGCCTTGTGCTGCGGCAGGCGGCTCCGGTCGTAGCGACCCGTTCCCTCCACTCCCGATATCACCATGCTCCTCAGCCGGGGGCGCAATCCGAGCGCCGCTGAAATCCTCGTCCAGCTCGTCCAGTCGAAGGGCCTGCGGGATCGGGTGCTCACCACCCTGGGCCTGCTGCTGCTGGTGCGACTCGGCATATACATCCCGGTGCCCGGCATCGACCGGGTCGCCTTCCAGGACTTCATCCGCCAGGGGGGCCAGCTGATCGGCTTCCTCGACATCTTCACCGGCGGCGGCCTCTCCACCCTGGGCGTGTTCGCCCTGGGCATCCTGCCCTTCATCAACGCCTCGATCATCATCCAGCTGATGACGGCGGCCCTGCCCCAGCTCGAGGAGCTGCAGAAGAACGAAGGGGAGGCCGGGCGCCGCAAGCTGGCCCAGATCACCCGCTACGTCGCCCTGGGCTGGGGCATCCTTCAGAGCATCGTCTTCGCCCTGATCCTTCGGCAGTACGCCCTGCCGGGCCTGCCGGAATGGCTGTTCGTCGTCCAGACCAGCCTGGCCCTGGTGACCGGGTCGATGGTGGTGATGTGGATCAGCGAGGTGATCACCGAGCGGGGCATCGGCCAGGGAGCCTCCCTGGTGATCTTCATCAACATCGTCGCCACCCTGCCCAAGGCCCTCGGCTCCACCATCCAGCTGGCCCAGAGCGGCGACCGCGCCACGGTGGGCGGCATCGTCGTGCTGGTGCTGGTCTTCCTGGTGACGATCGTGAGCATCATCTTCCTGCAGGAGGGCAGCCGCCGCATCCCGATCGTCAGCGCCAAGCGCCAGGTGGGCGGCGCCAGCACCCTGGCCTCCCGCCAGAGCTACCTGCCGCTGAAGCTCAACGCCGGCGGCGTGATGCCGATCATCTTCGCCTCGGCGGTCGTCTTCCTGCCCCTGACGATCGCCAACCTCACCAAGAGCCCCTGGCTGATCCGTGTGGCGGGCTACCTCAACCCCACCAGCAGCACCCCCTGGCTCTACGCCCTGGTGTACTTCGCCCTGATCTGCGGCTTCGCCTTCTTCTACGCCTCCCTCACCGTCAACCCGGTGGACATCGCCACCAACCTGAAACGCTCGGGCGTCGCCATCCCCGGCGTGAGGCCCGGATCGGCCACCGCCGACTACCTCTCGGGGGTGTCCAACCGGCTCACCCTGCTGGGGGGCGTGTTCCTGGGTGCCATCGCCATCATCCCCTCGGCGGTGGAGGGGGCCACCCAGGTGCGCACGTTCCAGGGGCTCGGGGCCACCTCCCTGCTGATCCTGGTGGGCGTGGCCATCGACACCGCCAAGCAGGTCCAGACCTACGTGATCTCCCAGCGCTACGAAGGACTGGTCCGTCAGTAGGCCCCTTCTCCCGTTTCCCAACCCATGAAACAGCGACTCCTCTTCCTCGGTCCCCCCGGCGCCGGCAAGGGCACCCAGGCCGAACTCCTGGCCGAACGCCACCAGCTGCTGCATCTCTCCACCGGTGAACTGCTGCGGGCGGAAGTCAAGGCGGGCACGGCCCTGGGTCAGGAGGCGGAGGCGGTGATGGCCCGCGGCGAGCTGGTGAGCGATGCCCTGGTGCTGGCCATCGTGCGCAGCCGCCTGGAGGGGCACACGGGCGGCTGGCTGCTCGACGGCTTCCCGCGCAACCTCGCCCAGGCCGAGGCCCTCGACGGCCTGCTGGCGGAGCTCGACCAGCGCATCGAGCGGGTGCTGCTGCTGGAGCTGGAGGACGGCGTGCTGATCCAGCGCCTGCTCTCCCGGGGCAGGGCCGACGACAACGAAGCCGTGATCCGCAACCGCCTGGTGGTGTACCAGGAGCAGACCGCGCCCCTGATCGACCACTACCGCCAGCTCGGCCTGCTCTGCAGTGTCGAGGCCTCCGGCACGGTGGAGGAGATCGCGGGCAGGATCGTAGCCAGCTTGACGGACTGATGTGATAAGGTAGCTGTTTGCAAATTAGGAGAGCACAACGCCCATGAAGGTGCGTGCCTCAGTCAAGAAGATGTGCGACAAGTGCCGGGTGATCCGTCGCCACGGCCGGGTCATGGTGATCTGCACCAACCCGAAGCACAAGCAGCGTCAGGGTTGACCCCTCACGCCTTCACGGCGGCCGCCGTCGGCCGCCACCCCCTTTGCCCTCTGATCGTTTCCTGACGTGGCTCGGATCGCCGGTGTCGATATCCCTCGTGACAAGAGGGTTGAGATCTCACTCACTTATGTGTACGGGATCGGGCTCACCAGGGCCCGCAAGATTCTCGCCAAATCGGGGGTCAACCCCGACATCCGGGTGAAGGACCTCAGCGACGGCGACGTGCAGAAGCTGCGCGGCGCCGCCGACTCCTTCGTCCTCGAGGGCGACCTGCGGCGCGAAGAGGGCATGGCCCTCAAGCGCCTCCAGGACATCGGCTGCCTGCGGGGTCGCCGCCACCGCATGGGCCTGCCCGTGCGCGGCCAGCGCACCCGCACCAACGCCCGCACCCGTCGCGGCGCCCGCAAGACCGTCGCCGGCAAGAAGAAGTGAGCTCCGGGCCTGCGGGCCCGTCCTCCCTTCCCTGCCTGCACCGCCCTGCGGCCCAGGGCTTCCCGCGGCAGCCCACGCCCCCAGCCTCCCGGCCCCAGCCCCGCCGCCCTCCCCTTGCGGAGGTCGTCACCGGGGCTCCCCCCAGTCCTCCGATCACCTCCCCGCCACCGCGGGGTCACCGCCATGGCCAAGCCCACCAAGAAGACCGGCCCCAAGAAGGCCAAGCGCAACGTCCCCAACGGCGTGGCGCACATCCAGAGCACCTTCAACAACACGATCGTCTCGATCACCGACACCGCCGGTGAAGTGGTGAGCTGGTCGTCGGCGGGCGCCAGCGGCTTCAAGGGAGCCCGCAAGGGCACCCCCTTCGCCGCCCAGACCGCCGCCGAGGCCGCCGCCCGCCGTGCCCTCGAGCAGGGCATGCGTCAGATCGAAGTGCTGGTGCGCGGTCCCGGCTCCGGCCGGGAAACCGCCATCCGCGCCCTCCAGGTGGCCGGTCTCGAGATCACCCTGATCCGCGACGTCACCCCCCTGCCCCACAACGGCTGCCGCCGGGCCAAGCGCCGCCGGGTCTGAGCCCCCGGAGATCCTCCGGCCTCCGTCCCGCCTTCCCCGGGCCGCCATCGCGGCCACCGTTCCCTTTTCACCTCCTCAGACCGTGTTGCACTACCAGATCGATCGGGTCGAGCACCAGGTCGCCGACGACCGTTCCCAGACGGGCGTCTTCCTGATCGGCCCCCTGGACCGGGGTCAGGCGACCACCCTCGGCAACGCCCTGCGGCGCGTGCTGATCGGTGGTCTCGAGGGAAGCGCCATCACGGCGGTGCGTCTCTCCGGCGTGAACCACGAGTACGCCACGGTGCCCGGGGTGCGCGAGGACGTGCTCGACATCCTGCTGAACTGCAAGTCGGTGCCGGTCAACAGCCGCAGCCGCGACCTGGAGATCGGCCGTCTGATGGTCAACGGCCCGGCCAGGGTCACCGCCTCGGATCTGCAGTTCTCCCCCCAGGTGCAGGTGATCGACGGCGACCGGGAGATCGCCACCGTGGCCGAGGGCCACAGCCTGGAGATGGAGGTGCACGTCGAGCGCGGCGTCGGCTACCGGCCGGTGGATCGCCACAACGAGGACACCTCCGCCATCGATCTGCTGCAGATCGATGCGGTGTTCATGCCCGTCCGCCGGGTCAACTACACCGTCGATGAGACGGCGGTCGGCGAGGGCGGTTCGGCCCACGAGCGCCTGCGCATCGAGATCGAGACCAACGGCAGCGTCACCCCCGACGACGCCATGGCCCAGGCCGCCAACCAGCTGATCAGCCTGTTCCAGCCCCTGGCCACCCTCACCATGACCGAGGAGCCCGGCCTGGAGCCCGAGCCTTCGGCCGAGGCTCAGATTCCCCTGGAAGAGCTGAACCTCTCGGTGCGCGCCTACAACTGCCTCAAGCGCGCCCAGGTCAACTCCGTCTCCGACCTCATGGGCTTCAGCTACGAAGACCTGCTGGAGATCAAGAACTTCGGTTCCAAGTCCGCCGACGAGGTGATCGAGGCTCTCGAGAGGATCGGCATCTCCCTGCCCCAGAGCCGCACCAGCGGCTGATCGGCGGTTTTCCCTTCCCCGTTTCGCCACCCGCCCCGTCCCCACCATGCGACACCAGTGCCGAGTCCCCCTGCTGGGACGCCCCGCCGACCAACGCAAGGCCATGCTGCGTGGTCTCACCACCCAGCTCATCCGCGAAGGCCGCGTCACCACCACCAAGGCCCGTGCCAAGGCCCTGCGTGATGAAGCCGAGCGCATGATCACCCTGGCCAAGGACGGCACCCTCGCCGCCCGTCGCCGCGCCATCGGCTATATCTACGACAAGCAGCTGGTGCACGCCCTGTTCGACAAGGCCCAGGACCGCTACGGCGACCGCCAGGGTGGCTACACCCGCATCATCCGCACGGTGCGCCGCCGGGGCGACAACGCCGAGATGGCCATCATCGAGCTGGTCTGAGCGAGCGGGTCTGAAACGGATCGCCCTCTCGCTCCAGTACGACGGAGCCGCCTACCACGGCTGGCAACGGCAGGCCGATCACTGCAGCGTCCAGGAAACCCTGGAGGCCGCCATCGAGGCCCTCGACCCGCAGCGCCCCGTGCGGGCGGTGGCGGCGGGTCGCACTGACACCGGGGTCCATGCCGCCGCCCAGGTGGTGCACTTCGATGCCGCCGGCCCCATCCCCGTGACCCGCTGGGCCAAGGCCCTCAACGGCCGCCTGCCGCCGACGGTCCGGGTGCGGGCCGCCGCCGAGGTGCCGGGCGACTGGCATGCCTGCTTCAGCGCCACCTACCGGCGCTATCGCTACACGATCTTCAACGCCCGCACCCCCAACCTCTTCCTGGCCCCCTGGAGCTGGCACCGCTACCAGTGGCGCCTGGATGAGGCCCTGATGGCCCGTTGCCTGGCGGCCCTGCTGGGGGAGCATGATTTTTCCGCCTTCCAGCGGGCGGGCAGCCGCCGCGCCCACGCCCGTACCACCCTGCAGGAGGTGCGGGTGGAGCGTTGCGGCGATCTGCTGGTCACCGAGGTGCAGGCCAGCGGCTTCCTCTACGGCATGGTGCGCCTGCTGATGGGCCAGCTGGTGGCGGTGGGGGAAGGCCGCCTCGGGGCCGAAGAGTTCCTGCACCGCTGGCGCAGCGGCGCCCGCCACGCCGTGAAGGAGGCCGCCCCGCCCCAGGGCCTCTGCCTGCTGCGGGTGGGCTACCCGGAGCCGGTGTTCCCTGAGGCCGCCTGGTATGATTGTCAACCGCGGTTTCTGTTGGAATCGCGCGATCCTCCCGCCGATCCCTTCGGCGACGATCCGATCGGTTGAGTGCCCTGCAGGGAGCCCCGTCCGGTGGCCCCAGGCAGCTGGTGGCTCTCCGAATTCGCCGGATCCGGCGACACGGTAGGGTCGAATCTTCCTGTCCCGACCCATCCGGCTGCGATGGGCTCACCCCAAACCGGCCCGCCGGCGCGATGAACAAGACAACCCCACCCTCCATCGATTCGCTCGAGCGCCAGTGGTATCTGGTCGACGCAGCGGACCAGACCCTCGGCCGTCTCGCCAGTGAAGTGGCGCAGGTGCTGCGCGGCAAGAACAAGCCCACCTTCACGCCCCACCTCGACACGGGTGACTTCGTGGTGGTGATCAACGCCGACAAGGTGCGCGTCAGCGGCAACAAGGCCACCCAGAAGATCTACCGGCGCCACTCCGGCCGTCCCGGCGGCATGAAGACCGAAACCTTCGAGCACCTGCAGGCCCGCCTGCCGGAGCGCATCATCGAGAAGGCCATCAAGGGCATGCTCCCCCACAACGCCCTGGGCCGCCAGCTGTTCCGCAAGCTGAAGGTCTACAAGGGTGCCGAGCATCCCCATGCCGCCCAGCAGCCCCAGCCCCTCGCCCTCGATCCCGCCGCCGCCGCCCAATGACCAGCACCTCCAACCGCGTCGTCTACTGGGGCACCGGCCGTCGCAAGACTGCCGTCGCCCGTGTGCGGGTGGTCCCCGGCAGCGGCAGCGTCACCATCAACGGCCGCCCCGGTGACAACTACCTCAACTACAACCCCGTCTACCTGGCGGCGGTCAAGGCTCCCCTGCAGACCCTGGGTCTGGAAGCCCAGTACGACCTCCTGGTCAACGTTCGCGGCGGTGGCCTCACCGGCCAGGCCGATGCCATCAAGCAGGGTGCGGCCCGCGCCCTCTGCGATCTCTCCCCGGACAACCGCAAGCCCCTCAAGATCGAGGGCCACCTGAGCCGCGATCCCCGGGCCAAGGAGCGTCGCAAGTACGGCCTCAAGAAAGCCCGCAAGGCTCCCCAGTTCTCCAAGCGCTGATTTCCGTCATGCCGAAAGCCGACATCCATCCCACCTGGTATCCGGACGCCAAGGTGATCTGCAACGGAGAGGTGGTGATGACCACCGGCTCCACCCAGCCGGAGATCACGGTCGACGTGTGGAGCGGCAACCACCCCTTCTACACGGGCACCCAGAAGATCCTCGACACCGAGGGCCGGGTCGACCGCTTCATGCGCAAGTACGGCATGGGCAGCGCCGATTCCGCCTCCGGTGCCAAGAAGGCCGCCAAGGCCACCGAAGCCACCGCCACCCCGGTGGAAGAGCCGGCCGCCTCCGAAGCCTGACCCGTCTCTCCACCTGACGCGTCCTTCGGACCCCCGGATCGCGCGACGGTCCGGTTCTGCCTTGGCCGGGTGCCCGTCGCACCCGGCCCTTTTTGTTGCCGGTGCCGCCCCATGGATTCCGAGCTGCTGCAATCCCGGCTGGACACCGCCTGCCGCACCTTCCAGACCCTGGAGCGCCAGCTGGCCGATCCGGCGGTGGCCTCCGATCCGGCCCGGCTGCAGGCGATCGCCCGGGAACGGGCGCGCCTGGAGCCGCTGGTCAACGACTACCAGCGGCTGCGCAAGCTGGAGCAGGAACGGGAGGAGGCCCGCGCCCTGGTGCGGGCCCACCGCGACGACCCCGCCGCGGAGGAACTGGCGGCCCTGGCCAGCGAAGAGCTGGTCAGCCTCGAGGGTCTGATCGGCGCCCTCAACGACCGCCTCACCCTCAGCCTGCTGCCTTCCGATCCCCGCGACGAGCGCAGTGTGATGCTGGAGATCCGCGCCGGTGCCGGCGGCGATGAGGCCAGCCTCTGGGCAGGGGATCTGGCCCGCATGTACGAGCGCTACGCCCAGGGCCAGGGCTGGCAGGTGCAGCCGGTGAGCGCCTCGGAGGCCGATCTCGGCGGCTACAAGGAGCTGATCCTCGCCATCCGTGGCGACGGGGTCTACAGCCGCCTGAAATTCGAGGCGGGCGTGCATCGCGTCCAGCGGGTCCCGGCCACCGAATCCCAGGGGCGGGTCCACACCTCCACCGCCACCGTGGCGGTGATGCCCGAGGCCGATCCGGTGGAGGTGCAGATCGACCCGGGGGATCTGGAGATCAGCACGGCCCGCTCGGGCGGCGCCGGGGGCCAGAACGTCAACAAGGTGGAGACGGCCGTCGACCTGCTGCACAAGCCGACGGGCATCCGGGTGTTCTGCACCCAGGAACGCTCCCAGCTGCAGAACCGGGAGCGGGCCATGGAGATCCTGCGGGCCAAGCTCTACGAGCGCCAGCTGGCGGAAGCGAACGCCGCCGAGCGTTCCGTGCGCCGCGCCCAGGTGGGCAGCGGCGACCGCAGCGAGAAGATCCGCACCTACAACGCCAAGGACAACCGGGTGACCGACCACCGGCTGGGGCGGAACTTCTCCCTCGAGCCCGTGCTGGCCGGCCAGATCGAGGACCTGATCGGGGCCTGCATCGCCGAGGAGCAGCGCCAGGGTCTGGAGGCCCTTGCCCTCGAAGCCACCGGGACCGGCAGCTGAGGGGCCGGAGAAGGAGATGGGGCCGATGGGGGAAATGGGGCCGGCGACGAGGCGGGGCGGATCAGGCGCCGATGACGTATTTGGCCCACTCCTGGTGCTGGCCGGAGCGGATGCGGCGGTTGGCCTCGAAGCTCAGGCTGCCCAGGGGCCGGCGGGGCTCCCGGGCCAGGGGCATGCCCGCCTCCCGCGGGGTGCGGTTGCCCTTGCGCACGTTGCAGGGCAGGCAGGCGGTGGTGACGTTCTCCCAGACATCGGTGCCGCCCCGGCTGCGGGGCACCACATGGTCGATGGAGAGCTGCTCACCGCTGTAGCCGCAGTACTGGCAGGCGTGGCCATCGCGGTGGAAGACGTTGCGGCGGGTGAGGGGGAGCGGCTTGTAGGGCACCCGCACAAACTGACGCAGCCGGATCACCGTGGGCAGGAAATGGTCCGGACGGATCGCGCGTTCGGGGTCGTGCTCGAGCCCCTCGGCCTTCCCCTTGAGCAGCATCACCATGGCTCGCCGCCAGGTGGTGATGTTCAGCGGTTCGTAGGACGCATTCAGAACGAGTACGTGGCCCATTCCCGTCCGCTGGATACGCGGCATGCTAACGGGATTCCCATGAATTCCATGGTTCACCTTCTCCCGCGGCGCCCATGACCAGCTCTTCGCTCGCCACCGCCAGTGCGACGGAGGAGACCCAGCCCTCGCGGCAGCGGGCCTGGGTGGAGGTGAACACCGCGGCCATCCAGGCCAACGTGCGGGCCCTGCGGCGCCACATCGGTCCGTCCACCCAGCTGATGGCGGTGGTCAAGGCCGACGCCTACGGCCACGGCGCCCTGGCGGTGGCCCGTGCCTCCCTGGAGGCGGGGGCGGCCTGCTTCGGGGTCGCCACCCTGGGCGAAGGGGTGCAGCTGCGCCGTGCCGGCATCTCCGCCCCGGTGCTGGTGCTCGGCAACCTCACCCAGCCCGAGGAACTGCGCAGCTGCCTGCGCTGGCAGCTGATGCCGACCCTCAGCAGCATGCGGGAAGCCCTGCTCTGCCAGAACCTGGCCAGCGGCAGCGGCCGCCCCATGACCGTGCAGCTGAAGCTGGACACCGGCATGGCCCGCCTCGGCGCCGACTGGCGCGAGGGACCGCGGCTGGTGGCGGCCCTGCAGGGCATGGAGGCGATCGAGCTGGCGGGGGTCTACTCCCATCTGGCCTGCGCCGATGCCGCCCCCGGAGAGGACGACGGCCTCAACGCGCTCCAGCAGCAGCGCTTCGAGACGGTCCTCACCAGCCTGGCCGAACAGGGCCTGGCGGCCGGTTGCCGCCACCTGGCCAATTCGGCGGCCACCCTGCGGGGGCACGCTCAGCACTACGACCTGGTCCGGGTGGGGCTGGCCCTCTACGGCCAGTCGCCGGCGGCCCACCTGGCCGGGGTGGTGCCGCTGCGGCCGGCCCTGCAGATCCACGCCCGCGTCACCCTGCTGCGCCAGGTGGGGGCGGGGGTCGGCGTCAGCTACGGCCACCGCTTCCGCACCAGCCGGCCCAGCCGGCTGGCGGTGGTGTCGATCGGCTACGCCGACGGGGTGCCCCGCCAGCTCTCCAACCGCATGGACGTCCTCTTCGACGGCCGGCGCCTGCCCCAGGTGGGCGCCATCACCATGGACCAGCTGGTGATCGACGCCACCGACGCCCCCGGCATCGAGGTGGGCAGCATGGTCACCCTGCTGGGGGAGCAGGAGGGGGAGACGATCAGCCCCCTCGACTGGAGCGAGCGCTGCGGCACCATCCCCTGGGAGATCCTCTGCGGCTTCAAGCACCGCCTGCCGCGCCTGGCCGTGCCCCCGGACCCGGGGGCGCCCCTGCCGCCGGGGCCCGAGTCCGAGCCCTGATAAGCTCGCTGGGCCACTGGAGAGGTGGCTGAGTGGTTGAAAGCGGCTCCCTGCTAAGGAGTTACAGGAGGCAACTTCTGTCGAGGGTTCGAATCCCTCCCTCTCCGTTCCAGGCCCTGCCATGGGCCGACCCCAAGGCCCATCCATGGGCCCGACCCCCAGGCCCTTCCCGGGCCCCCGTCGTCAGGTCCGCTCAGAGCCTGGCGACACCGCTCCAGCCGAGATAGGCCGCGAACAGACAGCACAGGCCCCCGTTGATCCGGCCCTGGTGGGCCAGGGTCCAGTGGCAGAGCTGCTCGAGGCGGGACCGCCCCCAGGCCCCCGTGAGCCCCAGGAGCACCGGCGGCAGCAGCGACGGTGCCAGGGTGACCAGGCTCACCAGCAGCACCAGGGCGACCAGGGGACCCGCCGCCAGACCGGAACGGGCCAGGTCCTGCAGCGCCGGAAGGTAGAGCACCAGGGAGGTGAGGTTGCCGGCCATCAGGGCGATCCCCAGCCCGAAGGATCGGGCCAGGGAGTGGCCCCCTGGGGCTGGGGACGCCGCTCCGCCCTCACGCTGCAGGGCCCGGGCGCCGATGGCGAGCAGCACGGCGGCCAGCACCAGGCGAAGGCCGGCGGACACCGGATCGGCGCCGGCGGCGGAGCGGGCCGGCAGGGATCCCCCCGAGCCCAGCCCCACCAGCGCCCAGCCGGCCACCACCACAGCGTTGCCGGCGACGTAGGCCCAGCTCTGGCGCAGGCCCGACCCCGGAGCGGTGAGGGTGCGCATCTGCCCCACCAGCAGCATCGGGCTCACCGCCGCCCCCAGGGCGAGGGGAACCACATCGAGGGGCGGGGACGTCACTGGGGTCAGGCGTCCAGCAGGGCGGCAGCGATGGCCGGCAGCAGGGTCTCATCAGCCGCCCGGACCCGGCCCTCGCTGAACACCACCAGCAGCATCGGCGCCCTGCCCTCCACCTCCACATAGGCGGCGTCATGGCGCGCCTGGCTCATCCAGCCGGCCTTGCTCCACAGCCGGGCCCCCTCGGGCAGGCCGGCCCCAAGGAAGCCATCCACCTGGTTCTCTGGATCGGCCGCCCGGGCCTGGGGATCGAGGGAGCGGCGCAGCAGCGCCGTCATGCGCCGACAGGCCGGCGGGGAGACCGCCGCACCGGCCATCACGGCGTGCAGCAGGCGGGCTGTGACATCGGTGCTGAGGCGGTTGCGGTTCTCCAGCTGGGCGCCGTAGAAGTCCCGCTCACGGCCGTAGGGCCCCTCCGCCCAGGTCTTCTGGCAGGCGTTCACCCCCGCCACCTCGCTCCAGCCGAGGCGGGCCAGCCAGCCATTGACCAGCTGGCGCTGGCGGCACCAGGCGGCATGGCGCTCCGGCGGCAGCGATGGACCGCTGGTGGTGCCGCTGAGCAGATCCACCACCAGGCTGGTGGCATCGTTGCCCGAATCGCGCACCATGTCGGCCAGGGCGCGACGCAGCTCGGGGCCGTCCTCGATCAGCTGGCGCTGCAGCCAGGCTTCAGCCGCCACCAGATACACCAGCTTCACGACGCTGGCGGGATAGCGGAGCGTCGGGCCGGCCCAGGAAGCGCCGCTCACCATCCGGCCCCAGAACTCCTCCTGACCCAGGCCCTCGGCCGCCCCCACCAGGGAGTCGCCGTAGCGGAGCCAGGTGACGGAGAGCTGCTCCCCCAGGCCCGGGCGTCCGTCCGCCTCCAGTCGGCCGATCAGCTGGCGGAGGGCCTCGCCCATGGCCGGATCCGGGCTGTAGAACGCCATCAGCGGCGGCACCTTGCGATGGCGACCTTAGGCACCCTGCCGGCGCCAGGCCGTCTCTGGACCCTGACCCGGCCGCTGCCGGCCTACAGCCGTCCGCAGGGGCCGGGGCTGGCCACCGAGATCCACGCGGGCCGGTGCCTGAGGGTCCTGGGGGCAGCCGGGGCCAGCGGCACCGAGACCCGCCTGCGGGTCCGCCTGCACGGGGACGGCTACCCCTGCTGGGTGGACGCCGCGGCCCTGGAACACCACGGGCAGCCCGTACCGTCGCCGCCGCCCCTGCCCCGCCTCGATCGCGACCGGATCGCCGCCCGCCTGGAGGCGGTGCTGGCCTTCGCCGAGGCCGCCCGCCAGCGCCCCAACCGCTACCTCTGGGGGGGCACCCTGGGGCCCGATTTCGACTGCTCGGGACTCGTGCAGACCGCCTTTGCCCAGGCCGGCATCTGGCTACCCCGGGATGCCTACCTGCAGGAGCGCTTCTGCCGCCCGGTGGCCGTGGCCAGCGGTGTCACCAGCCTGCTGCTGCCGGGCGACCTGATCTTCTTCGGCAGCCCGCGGCGCTGCACCCACGTGGCCCTGCACCTGGGCGGCGGCCGCTACCTGCACAGCTCCGGGCGCCAGCACGGCCGTGACGGCATCGGCATCGACGACCTGAACCCCCGCAACCGGGATCCGGTGGCCTGCCATTACCGGACCGAACTGCGGGGCGCGGGGCGGGTGATGCACAGCCACGACGGCAGCCCCCTTCCCCCCTGAGGTAAGTTCAGGCCACGACTTTCGGGCAACGGTCATGGCGCGGGCAGCCCTGGCCCACGGTTCCGAACCCCCGTTGGTCGGACGCAACCCCGAACTCTCCGTGGTCGTCCCCCTCTACAACGAGGAGGAAAGCCTTCCCCATCTGGTGGAGAAACTGCTGGCGGCCCTGCGGCCGCTGGGCCGCAGCTTCGAGCTGGTCCTGGTGGATGACGGGTCGAAGGACGGGACCGCGGCCGTGCTCCGGGATCTGGCCGGCCGGGTGCCCGAGCTGGTGGCCGTGCTGCTGCGGCGCAACTACGGGCAGACGGCCGCCATGGCCGCCGGCTTCGACGCCAGCGGCGGCGGGGTGATCGTCACCCTGGACGGGGACCTCCAGAACGATCCCGCCGACATCCCGATGCTGCTGGCCCGGCTGGAGCAGGACGAGCTGGACCTGGTGAGCGGCTGGCGGCACCAGCGCCAGGACGGGGCCCTGGACCGGCTGCTGCCCTCCCTGCTGGCCAACCGCCTGATCGCCCGGGTCACCGGGGTGCGGCTGCACGACTACGGCTGCTCCCTCAAGGCCTACCGGCGCGAGGTGGTCAGCGACATGAACCTCTACGGAGAACTGCACCGCTTTCTGCCGGCCCTGGCCTTCATCGAAGGGGCCCGGATCGGTGAGGTGAGGGTGTCCCACCAGGCCCGCCGCTACGGCCGCAGCAAGTACGGCATCGACCGCACCTTCCGGGTGCTGATGGACCTGCTGACAGTCTGGTTCATGAAGCGGTTCCTGACCCGGCCGATGCATGTGTTCGGCTTCGCTGGACTGCTGGCCCTGCTGGTGGGGCTGGCCATCGCCGCCTGGCTGGTGGGCGAGAAACTGCTGCTGGGGGCCGACATCGGCAACCGCCCCCTGCTGCTGATGGCGGTGCTGGCGATTCTCACCGGCGTGCAGCTGTTCAGTTTCGGGCTGCTGGCGGAGCTGCAGATGCGCACATATCACGAAAGCCAGGGCCGGCCGATCTACCGGGTGCGCGCCACCGTGCGCGGCGAGCCTGGCTGAACTTTTATGTCGCCCCCCGGGTCCCCGAGAAGCCGGACAGGGCCTGGTCCTTACAGTACCGGCGGTTCCTATTGGCCCAAGCCATGACTGGTGAATTTGCCGTTGCCTGGATGCCGTCCGTGATGGTTCCCCTGGTGGGAATCCTCGGCGCGGCGGTGGCCATGGCCCTGCTGTTCAACGTGATCGAGGCGACCGACTGACGACGGCCCCAGGCCCCAGCGTCCTTCGCCACCTCCACCCCCGATCCGCCGACCCCCCGATCCGCTTCCCATGACCGTGACCCCCGTGGCCGACCCGACCGTCGGCAATCTGGCCACCCCCGTCAACAGCAGCTATTTCACCAAGGCGTTCCTGAACGCCCTGCCGGCCTACCGGCCCTCCCTCTCGCCCAACCGTCGCGGTCTCGAGGTGGGCATGGCCCACGGCTACCTGCTCTACGGCCCGTTCGCCTACACCGGCCCCCTGCGCGCCACCGAGTTCGCCAGCACCGCCGGCCTGTTGGCCGCCATCGGCCTGGTGTCGATCCTCACCATCTGCCTGTCGATCTACGGCACCGCCGGCAGCGGCCCCAACGTCCAGCCCCCCGACGCCACCATCGACAATCCCCCGGCCGACCTGTTCACCAAAGCCGGCTGGGCGGAATTCGCCAGCGGTTTCTGGCTGGGCGGCTGCGGCGGCGCCGCCTTCGCCTGGTTCCTGTGCAGCACCGCCATCCAGTCCCCGCTGGCCAACATCGCCGGTGGCGTCTGGAGCGCCGGCTGAGTTCAGCGATGGCCAGCCATCCCCGGGTCCCGAACCCTGGGATGGTCGTCCAACCCTTTCCTGCAAGCCCTGCCTCGGCAGGGTTTTTTTCATGGTCCTGCTCCGGCCCTCGATCGCCCAGGCTGGAGCCCGGTGCCGATCCCTCAACCGAAGGGCATCAGCGGTGATCGAACGAGGCGCTCGCTGAACACGGCCAGATTCAGGGCAAGGGTCAGCAGGGAACAGATCAGGAACGTGATCTTCAGGGACCGTGGCGCCTCGGAGGATCCGGCGGCAGCGGCGGACAGAACCACCAGCGGAATGAAGACCACGGCGAGATAACGGGGACTGATGAATCTCAGCAGCAGCGGCGGCACCAGGGAAAAGAAGGCCGCCGCCGCGAGAAACCTCAGACTCAGCTGGGTGACAACAGGGAAGGCCCCGAGGCGCAAGGCCCGAAAAAAGGGAATCAGCATCAATCCCATCGTCTGCAACACGGAAAACACTCCGTAGGCGCCCGCCACCAGCAGATAGTCAAGGTACTTCTTCGGATACCGAAGGATCACATCGCTCACGGTGCGGGCTCCCGGGAACACCGATCGCATCACATCCTGCCAACTGTTGGAACTGCCAGCGAGCGTTTCCGGGCTGGGGGCAAACTGATGGGGGCTGAACATGAACACATAGGACGAGGCAAAGGTTCGCAGCCCCTTGACCGTCCTGACCATCTCAATGCCATAGAGCTTGAAGCCGGGAGCCATCAGCAGCACCAGCCAGAAGGCCATCCCCACGGGGATCTGCCAGCGCATCCGGTTCTCCCGCACATCCCACCAGTACCAGACGGCACCCACCCCCAGGGAGCAGACGAGTAACTGGATCTTGGACACGCCGAAAAGAATCAGCAGGCCGGAGGAGATCAGCCGCGGCCACCCCAGTCGCACGGACAGCATGAACAGGGCGAAGAACGCCGCCGCGATGATGTCACTGGAAGGTTCAGCAAACTGAAGGGCGGAACTGGCGATGACGGAGAAGGCCAGCGCCTGGAAGATCCAGTGGCGGATGAACAGCCGACAAAGGGAATACGCCGATCCCAGAAAGAGCAGGGTGGTGATGCACTTGGCATGCCAGTTCAGAGTCTCCGGAGCAGGAGAAACCACCAACTTATAGAGACCGATCAGCAGGCTGGCCGCTACGCCACCGGACCAGTTGAAGCGGGGATACTGAAAGACCCAGCCCGTCGGCAGTCGATACAGGCGAAGATCAGCCCGCGTCACAAAGGACTGGTCCATGGGCCATTCGGACACCTGCCCGCTCTGACTCAGGATGCCGGCAAACGAGACGACAAGGGCAACAACGAGAAGGATTGGCAGGCAACTCTTTCGGAGCAGATCTGGAAAGTCCTGGGACTTTCTATTCATTTCCAACCGGCAACCACCCGAGCGTAGCAGGCAAAAATGCAGCCATCCCAGCCCCGGACCGGGTGGCGGGGTTTGCCCGCACCCGGAGCTGATCACCCCGACGGAGTCAGACGATCTGGCTGAAGTTGAAGCCGATCACGTGGTCGTCAAAATCGCGGTCGCCGCCGCCGAATGTGTCTTCCAACCCGAACAGATTGGTGCCCAGGGTGCGGAAGTGGCTCAGGCCGTCGGCATTGGCCCCGGCATAGGCGAAGAAGGTGCGGCCCCTCACCTGGGCAAAGGGCGCCAGCAGCGTGGATTCCGAGATGGTGACGGCCGTGGCGCTGGATTGATTGTCACCGACCCGCAGGCCCTGCAGCTCCGTGACGAGGTTGTCGGCGCGCAGGGCGGCTTCGCGGTAGCCGGCCTGCCCGGGGCGCACCAGGTTGCCGGCAGCGTCGCGCACGGTGCCCTGGGCATCGAGGGTGCGGTAGAAGCCGGTGATGGCATCGAAATCGGCCTCGCGGCTGAGCAGCAGCGTGCCCTGGACCGCCTGGTGGGCGGAGAAGGCGGTGAAGTCCAGGACCGGGGCCAGACCCTGCTCCTGGCCGATCAGCGCATCGAGTCCCTGATCGGTGTCGAGCAGATCGAGGGCGAGGCTCACGCCGCTGGCGGAGCCGAGGCCCACCGAACGTTCCGAGCCCGCAGGGGCATCGGGGCGGAAGAAGCGCAGACGTGCGTCGGCGGCACTGCCGAGATCCGCGAGGCCGGCGTCGACCACTTCGAAGAAGCGCACCGACTGGCCGTTGACCAGCAGGATCTCGCGGTCGAACGTGGTGCCCGCCGCCAGGGTGACGTCGCTGCTCTCCAGGGTGGAGAACAGGGTCTGGGCGCGGGAGCGGATGGCCGCCAGATCGGCCAGGAGCCCATCGGCGCCGGCCAATTCATCGGCCTCGAGCACCACATAACCGATCTGGTTGGAGCTGGCCGGCCGGCCGGTGAGGCTGGCCCGCAGCACCAGGCTGGCGGCGGCGCTGCCTTTGGAGGGATCCGCCACCGTGAGGGTGAGCGGGTCGACGCGACGGAAGACGGGCTGGAGATCCACCGTCCCGACGGTCAGCGACTGCAGGATCTCACCATCCGCCGCCGGGCCCTGGTCGCCGGGGCCGCCATCGCCCAGGGAGAGGTGCAGGAACTCGGCGGAACCATCGGCGTCCAGGTCATAGAAACGGGCACCGCCGCCCTGGCGCGGGTTGTAGGTCAGCGGTGTGGTCACGCCGGAGGCGGCGTCGGTGGAGACGGCGACCCAGCGGTTGGAGGGGGTGTCGGCGAAGGGGGCCCCGACCGTCAGGGCGGCGAGATCGAAGCTGACCGTGGCCCGCTCCAGCCCCGGGTCCAGGTCGATGCCGACCTCCACGGAGCTCTCACCGAGAACGACACCAGGGCCGGTGATCAACGCGGCATGGCTCGGATCCTGGGGATCGACCAGGGAGCTGGTTGGAACCACCTGGAAGGGCCGATCGACCTGGACGGTCCCGCCGGTGATGGTCACGGGGATGGGTGTCACTTCGCCCCCAGGCGTGATCACCACCACGACCGGGTTGCCCGGATCGGACGGGGGCACCGCACCGATCGTCAGCGCCGGCGAGAAGGACGTGATCGCCGTTCCATCGAAGAAGCCCAGCCGCAGGTTGAGGCTGGCCAGGTCGGCGGGGCCGAAGCCGGCGGGGGCCGTGAGGCTGAGGGTCGTGCGGTCGGCGTGGATCCAGTCGGGGCCTTCGAGGACCACCAGCTGGAGGTTGTCCCCATCGGCATCGAGGCCGAGGGGGCCGAGGTTCTGCAGCACCTGGACACCGGGGATCAGGGTGAGGCCCGGAGGGGTCGAGGGCGTGGCCAGGTCCGGCGCCGCATTGGCCTGGATGCCGGCCGCGGCCAGGGCCTGCCTGATCTGGGCCCAGCTGCCCTGGAGCTGCTGGCCATCGAGGAAGGCCGTGTCCCTGCCCACTTCGAAGTCGTTGATCCGCAGGGGCGGGGCCGTCGCCACGGCGGCGGAGCTGTCGATCAGGAACTGATCGGCCTCCCGGTCCGCCAGGGCCGTGGCGGGGGCCAGCCCAGGGGTGGCGGCAGGGTCGATCAGGCGGCCGCCGATGACCACATCCCTGGCCTGGCCCAGGAAGAACTGGTCGGAGCCCGCCCCGCCCACCAGGACGTTGCCGCCCAGGCTTTCGGTGTTGAAGAACTGGTCGCTGCCGCCGCGGCCCTCGATGCGGGAGCCCACACCCACGTAGACGGTGTCAGGCGCCTCCGAACCGATCACCGTCACGTTGGCGAGCTGGATGCCCCGCTCGGGCACGGCCCCGTAGGCGGCCGGATCGAGCAGCAGGACGTTGTCGCTGCTGTCCACCGCGGCGCCGAACACCAGATCGAGTTCCTTCCAGCCGGCCTGCCAGAGGATCGGGCCGCCCCGTTCGGGCGCCAGCGCCAGGCTGAGATCGGCCGAACCGGTCACCGTCTCGATGGCCCAGGCCGGCTGGTTGGTGATCGGGTCGGTGCCGGAGAGCAGGTGGAAGGCACCGTCGACCTTGTCAGTGGTGACAGTGAGGTCGAGGAAGCCGCGCCGGTTCACATCGGCGTAGGCCAGCCCGTTGATGTAGCCCATGAACAGACCGTCGAGACCATCGACGGCGGGGTAGTTCGCCCGGATGTAGGCATCGGCGCCTGGGAGATACTTCTCCAGCCCGGGCGAAGTGACGCCGGGGGTGGCGAATTCCAGGCCCGCCAGGCTGCCGGCCGGCCGGGTGCCCGCCGTCATCGTGTCGAGCACGCCGGCCCAGGCGTTGTGGGTGTCACCGGCCAGGCTGATCAGCCGCTTGCCCAGGGCCAGGGCGCTCTGCAGGATCGTTTCCCGCTCCACCCCGTAGCCGTCCCAGGCATCGAGGTTGTAGGGGATCTTGCCGGCCTCGGCGAACAGGGCCTGCTCCGCAGGGGAGAGCTCGCCGAAGGGGGTCCCCGTGGCGAGCTTCTGCAGGGGGGCGGCGTACCTGTCGAGCAGGGCCGGGTTGCCGGCATCCAGCAGCAGCTCGGCCGGCACCGCCATGGACTGCATCAGCACCTGCTGGCCGAGCACCTGCCAGGCGGCGGAAGAGCCCGCCATCCGTTGCTGCAGCCAGGCCATCTGGCTGTCGCCGAGCAGATCACGGCCGGGATCGCCCCAGGCCTGCTGCACGGTGGCCAGCACCAGTTCCTGGGTGACCCGGGGAGCCAGGGCAGCCGCAAAACCCGGTACCGCCGCGGGGGAGGCCGGCGGGGTGAGCCCCAGCTGGCTTGCATAGGCCGCCACCAGGGCCGGGTCGGCCAGGATCGCGCCGATGCGGGTCTGCACAGCGGCGGCATCGGGGTACTCCAGCTGCTCATCGCGGGCGGTGAGACGGGTTTCGAGGATGTGCAGCGCCAGCACGTCGCCGAAATCGAACGAGCGGTACCCCTGGGTGAGGGGGGTGAGGGCATTGGCGCCGTCCTCGCTCCGGCGCAGGCCCGGTTCCCGGATCGGCAGCCACTCGTGGTACGCCTTCAGGGCGGCGTCGCGCCGGGTGATCCAGTCGCCCTCGGTGGCGCTCTGGTGGTTCTGGGCGCCCCCGGCCCAGCTGTCGTTAGCGGTCTCGTGGTCGTCCCAGATGGCGATCAGCGGCGCTGCGGCCCGCAGCGCCTGGAGATTGACATCGGTGTGGTATTGGGCATAGCGGAGCCGGTAGTCATCGAGGCTGACGATCTCGCGGTTGGGCAGGAAGCCACGGTCGCCGGCGGCATCTTCCGCCTCACCGAAGCCACCGGGGCCGTACTCGTAGATGTAATCGCCCACATGCACCAGGGCGTCGTAGGGGTTCACCGCATGGACGGCGGCGGCCCGGCCATAGGCGAGGAATTCCTCGGCGGCGGTGAAGTTGGCGCAGGAGAACACGGCCAGCCGCACCGGGCCGCTGCCCACCGGCAGGGTCTTGGTCTGCCCCACCATCGACTGCGCCGCACCGGCACGGAAGCGGTAGTGGTAGACGGTGTCGGCACTGAGGCCGTCGGCCTCCACCTTCACGGTCCAGTCGCGGGCGACGCTGGTGGTGAACACACCGCTGTCAACGATCGAGCCGGCCTCGAAGCCGGCGCTGCGGGACACCTCCCACTGCACGTCCACCAGACCGGCGAAACCGGCGGGCGGTGTGATCCGGGTCCAGAGGATCACCGAATCGGCATAGGGGTCGCCGGAGGCGACGCCGTGGGAGAAGGCGAGTCCGGCGGGCAGGGCGCGGCCCAGATCCAGGTCCAGCAGCAGGGGGTCGTGGTCGGAGGTGCGGTACGGATCCGGCGCGAAGAAATCGCGGGACGCCGCGTTGCCGTTGCTGTTGGTGTCGAGGTTGTAGTCGCGGAAGGCGCCCTCGGCGGCGTTGATGCTCCAGTCGGTCGCGGCCACCGCCTGGCTCACCAGCGAGGGGGAGATCAGCATGTGATCGAGGGCCCCGCTCATGTCGACCGGGTTGAAGAAGGCGTAGCTGGAGGGGGGCTCGGCGGTGAAGGTGGGCAGGGCGTTGCGGAAGCCCGCCGCCTCCAGCACCCGGATCGGGTCCTCCTTGGCGTAGGCATTGATGTCGCCCAGCACCACCCAGTCGCCGTCGCCGGTGCCGGTGGGGTCGGTGCCGATCCAGCGCACCAGTTCGCTGGCGGCGGCGGTGCGGGTGGCGTTGAAGGCCGACTGGCCATCCCGCTGATCGAGATCCAGACCGGTGGCCCCGCCGCTGCCCTTGGATTTGAGATGGTTGACGGCCACATTCAGCACCTCGCCGCTGGCCAGTTCCCGGAAGCCCTGGGCCAGGGCCGGGCGGTTGAGCGGGCTGCCGGTGGCGAGGGGGTCGGTGAAGCCGGCGTTGTCCAGCACCCGGGCCAGACCGGTGGGCTCCACCGCCCGGCTGTCGTAGATCAGCCCCACCTTGATGGCGTCGCTGCCGATCAGGCCCGTGGGCACGAAGCTGTAGAGGCGCCCCGAACCGCTGGGCTGGGCGGCATTGAGCCGCTCCACGATCGCGGCCAGGGTGGCGTCATCGGCATCGTTCTCCAGCTCCATCAGCCCGATCACATCGGCCTGCAGGCCGAGCAGGGCGGCGGTGAGCTTGGTGAGCTGGCGCTCGAGCTCCTCGGAGGTGTTGGCCCCGCGGGGGGCCAGTCCGGTGTCCGTGAGGGCGCCGCCGGCGTTGAGGGTGGTGAAGGTGTTCAGCACGTTGAAGCTGGCCAGCCGCAGATGGCCGGCCCCGGCCGGCGCCGGTGCCGCGGGGCGGGGGTTGCCGCTCTCGAAGCTGAGCGGCGCCGTGGGCTGGAGCCGGTACTTGCCGAAATCGAACCCGAGCACCCCTTCGGTGGCGGTGATGGTGTCGCCGCGGCGCAGCAGCTGGTCGCGCACCGGCGCTGCGGGTGTGGCCGCCGCCGCGGGCCGGTAGGCGCTGTTGCTGCCGTCGTCGAGCACCAGCTCACGGAGGGCCGTGGCCTGCTCGGCGGCGAAGGCCGCCGCCCCCGGCTCCATCACGTTGGTGGGCTGCAGCGGCAGGCCGCCGGCGCTGAGCTCCACCTCCCCGAAGCGGAACTGGCCGAACAGGCCGTTGACGCTGAGGGTTTCCGGGAAGCGCACCCACATGCCCTCGAAGGGCTCCAGATCAAGGGGGCTGCTGCGCTGGGCCAGCAGGTCGGGAATGTCGACCCGTTGGGTGTCGCCCAGGCGGCCCTGCCCCTCCACCGTCAGGGCACTGACAGCCGTGATCGCCGTCTGCCCGAAGCGCTCGGCCACCGTCCCGGTGAGCCGCACCCGGTCGCCGATCACCACATCAACGTTGGAACCCGAGAGGGGGTAGGCCACATAGAGCCCCTCCGACGTCAGGGCGCTGCTGTCCCAGTCGGCGGTCTCCTCCTGCAGGTAGAAGCCGCCCAGTTCGCCGCTGGCCTGGAAATCGCCCACCACCAAGGCGCGCAGGGTCACGCTCTGGGCCACCAGGGGGCTGGTGCTGCCGTCGCCCTGCACCGCCGAGATCCGGCTGATGCGGTCGTTGTCGGCGATGGTGATGGTGGCGCTGCCCGCCCCAGCGGCAACCGTGTGGCCGGCCGGTGCGGCCAGCTCGATGCGCAGGGTCTCGGGGCCTTCCTCGAGGGCGTCATCAAGCACCGCGATTGCCAGATCGACGCTGCTGGCCCCGGCGGGGATCAGCACCGAGGCCGGCAGGGGGCTGATGAGATCACCGGCCTCGGCCAGCCCGGCCCCCGCAGCCAGGCTGATCGGCACCGCCAGGGCCGCCAGGGTGGAGCCGCTGCGGCTGATGCGCAGGCTGGCACCATCGCCGGATTCGCTCGCCACCGCGTCGATGGCCTGGATCGCGACCTCGGGCAGCGCCGGTGGCGCCGCCGCCGACAGACTCAGGTCGTCGATGGCCAGGCCGTGGTCATTGCCGGGATCGTTGATCTCCGCCCAGCGCAGCCAGAGGGTGGCCCCAGCCGCCCAGGGGCTGGCCGAAAGGTCGAGGTTGCCGCCCACGCCAGCCACCCGGCCGGCGCTGTTGCCATCGACGGCACCGGCCGTGCTGCCGGTCACCGGCGAGCTCCAGTTGAACGGGCCGCCCGGCGTGGTCCAGAGGCCCACCTGCTCGAAGCTGGGGCCCACACCCCACTGCAATTCCATCGTGTGGGCACTGGTGTTGCCGCCGTTGCGCCACTGCTCACCGTTGAAGGCGAGGTCGAGGCTGGCGATCGCCGCCCCGGTGGTGTTGCTGAGGGCCAGGGCGAACCAGCCGGCCACCGACCCGCTGGCGGGCGAGCCGAAGACGGCACCGCCCGAACCGAGGCCCCCCAGGGCGCGGTCGCTGCTGCCCGTCGCCCCGTAGCTCACGACGGCGCCGGCATTGGCGGTGCCACTGTCGGCGTTGTAGGTGGCCAGGGCGACGGGGGCGGCCGCCGGCTGGCGGAACAGGTGCCACCCCGGCAGCGTCACGTCGTTCGCCCAGGCGATCCCGGATCCGGAGGCGGCCAGGGCATCGAAGCTCTGGCTGTACAGGCCTGTGAAGAGGGCTGGCATGGTCCGGGTGGTGGGCGAGGGAGGACGACGAAGACGCGAGGGATCCCGGGGAAACCCCAGGGGCTGGTGGAGGCCCATCCCCGGGAAGGGGAATGGGCCTCCAGGACGTGCTCAGACCAGGGCGAAGTTGGCCTGGTTGTTGAGCGCGGAGGCGCTGATGTTCGTGAAATGGCCCACGGCCACCCCCGACACACGCAGCAGGGTGTCGGCGCCCACCTGGGAGAAGCCGAGGTCGGCGAAGGCCACGCCCCGCAGGCCCACCGTGTCCACACCGGCGGTGAAGTCCATCACGTACTGCTTGGCCGCGGGCCGGTCCCCCGGCTCGCTCACCAGCCAGAACTGGTCGGCACCGGCGCCACCGTTGAGATGGTTGGTGCCGGCCCCAGCGAGGATGGTGAAGACGTCGTTGCCCTCACCGCCCAGGGCCCGGTTGCCGCTGCTGCCGATGATGAATTCGTCGTCGCCGGCCATGCCGCTGAGGCGGTTCTGCCCGCCGTCGATCGCCCAGATCTCGTCGCTGCCGCTGCCGCCGGTGATCACATCGCGGCTGCCGGCGTACACCACATCGGCCCCGGATCCGGTGAAGATCCGGTTGTCGAAGCCGCCCGCGATCGCCACATCCACCTCGTCGTTACCGGCGCCGGTGAACACGGTGCTGACCCGGCCATCGAAGCCGGGAACCGTGGACTGACCCGGCAGGGTGGTGTCGTTGCCCTCGGTGCCCACCAGCACCTCACCGCGCTGGGCCAGGACCTGGGGATCGATGCCGAACAGGGTGGTGTACATCAGGCCGTAGATGCCCGTGTTGTCGACCGTGGAGGGCAGCAGATCGGCGTTCATGCCGTAGGTCTTGGTGACGATGCTGCCGGGGAAGTCCGGCGTCCCGGCCCAGGCGATCCCGAAGTTGCCCATGGGGCCATCGACGCTGTTCTCCGACCCGAAGGCGGTCCAGGGCTGGCCCGGGGTGGCGGTGCTTCCCTCCGGGCCATCGAGAAAGGCCCTGGAGGTGTTGGTGGTGGTGCGGTTCACGTTGATGAACGGCACCTCGGGCTGGGTGTCGGCGAGGTTGGGGTTGGAGGCATCGACGTTGCCCGTCGGCCGGGTGTACGGCGCGAACTGGAACACCTGCATGCCGCCGGCATCGCTGTCCGCAGCGGTGATCACCAGGGTGTTGGGATCCTTCTGATCGACATAGTTCATGGCCACGCCGATGGCCGCGTCCGCCCGTCGGGTCGCCTCGATCGTGCCGATGGCGTTGTTGTTGTTGGCGAAGTTGTCGGTCCCCTCCTCCTCCACCACCACGAAGAAGCCGTCGTCGCTCTTGCCGACGATCTCCAGGGTGGCTGCCAGCATCTCGGCAACGGTTGGAGCCGTGGACACATACAGGGGGAGGGGAGTGTCCGTGTTCAGGCCAAGGCTCTCTTCGCGGCGATCGTCAAAGGTGTGGTTGGCGGCAAAGATGCCGAGCAACTTGGTCGCGGATGTGGCGTTCTGGGCCGCCTCGACCAGTTGATCCTTGGTGTAGACCACCTGGTACCCGAGCGACTGGGCCAGTTCGATCAGGTTCCGGGTCGGGCGGTCTTCGGCGTCCGCGAACTGGGCGTCGATCTCGGCGGTGACGTGGAAGCCGAGCGTCCCCTTCGGCAGCAGGTAGACCTCCCCACCGGCCAGGATCACCTGGGTTCCCGAGCGGATCACCTGCTCGGCAATCTCCGCGGTCTTGTCGCGGGCACGAATGGCATTGCCATCCCGGTTGGTGGTGGCGGCGGCAAAGGCTGCCGTGCCCGGCTCGCCGATATGGCCCGACTGAATCAGGGCCGTGGCCTTCCCTGCTTCAATGGCCTCTTCGAGGATGGTGTAGCCCAGCTTGCCGGAAGCCGAGCGGATCGGGGTGTTGTCTTCCTCGAGGCCGAAGGATTCATTGAACACCTTGGTCCCCGTGGCATGGGTGACGGCGCCGGCGTTGGAGGTGCCGGTCAGCTGGTTCTCCATGTGGCCGAGGTAGACACCGGCCCGGGTCATCCGGTCCCAGTTCAGGCGACCATCCGGGCCCTTGTCGATGTTCCGCAGGGCCATGAAGCTCGAGGGTGTCGAGCCATCGGGATGGATGAAGATCACATTGCCCGTGTTCTGAGTCGCCGCCGGAGCCGTCTTGACCTGATCCGGGAGGCGCGACGCGATCTCTGTGTCAAACAGAGTCTCATACATCAATTCGTAGATCTTCGTGTTGTCCAAGGTGGCAGGCAGCCGCTCGGCATTGAGGCCGTGGGCCTTGGAGACGATCGAACCACTGAAATCGGGCAGGCCCGCCCAGGCGATGCTCAGGCTGAATTGATCGCCGTTCTGATCAGGAGCCGACAGGAACGGCAGGCTGCCGACGCCCGTGACGCCGTCGGTCGGCAGATTGCGTCCCGACGTGCCGTCGATCGGGTTGTTGGTGATGGTGCCCACCGGCCGATCAGCGGCCAGAGGATCACGCACCTGCAGGCCGCCGGCATCGCTGTCAGCCGCCGTGATCACCAGGGTGTTGGAATGGCGTTCAACGAAATCGAGGGCGACACCAATGGCCGCATCGGCGCGCCGCAGGGCCTCGAGGGTGCCGGCCGCGTTGTTGTTGTTGCCGAAGTTATCGGTGCCTTCTTCTTCCACGATCGCGATCGACCCCTTGTCAAAGTTGGGGTGGGCCTCCATGAGGCGCTGCGCCGCCGCCAGCATGTCGGCAATGGCCGGTGCTGTGGGGGAATAGAACGGCAGACCCGCGGCCGCCAGCTGCTCTTCGGCGCGATCGTTGAACGTATGGACGGGAGCAAAGACGCCAAGAACCTTCTGGGGCAGAACGGCGCCATTGATGAGGCTGTTCAGCTGGTCCCTGGTGTAGACAATGGTGTAGCCAAGGCTCTGGGCCAGCTCGATCAGGTTCTGGCTCGGCCGGACGCTCGAGCTGGTGCTCAGGGCGTCGTACTGGGCGGCCGTGCCATGGAATCCGGCAGCACCGACCGGCAGCAGATTGAGCTCACCGCCGCCAAAGATGAAGTTGACGCCCGACTCGATGACCTGCCGGGCGATCTCGGCCGCCTGGGCTCTGGGAACGACACGCGATCCATCGGGGTTGACGATTTCCTCGGTCTTGGCGACAAAAGCGGCCGTTCCAGGCTCGAAGATCGCTCCGGACTGCACCAGTGCCGTCACCTTGCCAGCCTGGATGGCCGCCTCAACGATCGTGTTGGTGCTGCCGTCCAGCGAGGTGATCGGCAGATTCCCCTGCTCGTAACCGAAGGACTCGGCATAAACCTTGGCGCCCGTTGCATGGGTGACGGCACCGCCATTGGAGGTGCCGCCCAGCTGATCCTCCATGTGTCCGAGATAGACACCTGCGGCCTCCATCCTGTCCCAGTTCAGACGACCATCGGGACCATGGTCGATGAAGCGGGCAAATCCGAAGTGCGATGGACTTGCACCATCCGGATGGATGAAGATGACGTGATTTCCAGAGGTCGTCATGGCTCAAAGCAAGAGGGGACAGGAGGCTGTGAACCCAACCCCGGGGAGGATGTCGGGTTGACTCAGACGGGATGAATCCGACGAAGACTGATCTGACTTGGAAGGCTCTGACCGGCCATGCGCTCAGCCGGACTCCCGTATTCTCAAACCACCCGAAGGCCCCTGGAGTGATGCTGCTGACACGGACTCTGTAGCCTGGACTGCCCTCTGAAAAGACGTCCTTAACCAGGGCAATGTTGACCTGATTGATGAATCCCGGTCCCCTGATCTGGTGGCACTGACCGACGGCCACGCCCCGCAGAACCACCGTGTCCAGGGGGGGCGGTGAAGTCCGTCAGATCCCACCGGGCAGCGGCACGGCTGCCCGTGCCGCCGATGCAGAAGACGTCACGACCGTGGTGTCAGGCCAGCAGCTGGATGTCGCCGGCTCCGCCCACGCTCAGCCCCCTCACCCCCTCCAGCAGCACACCCTGACCGGCCTTCCCGGCGAGGCTCAGGAAGGTGCCGTTCTGGTACTCCGTCACCTGGGCCAGCCCCAGGCCACCGAGCACCTGGAGGCGGTCAAGTCCCGCCTCGAAGCCCACGACGCGATCGACACCGCCGCCCTCGAGCCCGTAGATCACGGTGTCGGCCGCCCCATCGCCGCCGCCGCCGGGGGCACGCAGGTCGATCAGGTCACCGCCGCTGACCACCACCCGGCGGGCCGAGCCCCGGCCCGTGAAGCGGAAGCCGCCGGCGTCGCCGCCGCCGATCAGGGTGTCCTCGCCCAGGCCACCGATCAGGGTGTCGTTGCGCAGCGCACCGATCAGGGTGTCGCGCCCCTCGCCGCCATCGGCCTGCAGCCGCACGCTGCCCTGGGTCTCGATCCGGTCGTCGCCGTCTCCGCCGGAGGCAATGGCCGTGCTGAAGCGGCCGTCGTAGCTGGGGTTCCACTGGGACCCGTTACCGGCCCGGGCGTTGTCCGCCAGCAGCAGGTCGTCGATCCCGGAGCTGCCCACGCTGGAGAAGGTCAAGGTGTCGTTGCCCTCGCCGCCCGACACCGTGGCCGTGTTGCTGCGGGCGGCCCCATCGCTGTGGAACAGCCAGCTGAGGGTGTCATCGCCGCCGCCGAAATCGATCGCCCCACGCTTGGCACCCACCACCTGCAGATCGAAGTCCAGGGGCGGTGCCGTGGAGAGATCCCAGCGCACATCGACGAAGTTGGCCACCAGCAGGTTGCTGCCCAGCGAGGGGTTCCAGTAGTCGGCGTCGAGGCTGAGGGTCTTGAGCCCGTTCCAGCGGTCGGTGTTCTCGATCCGGGCCCGGGGGTCGCTCTCCCCAGGCAGGGTGATCGGGCTGGTCTGCACCGCCCCCAGGGAGCCGGTGGCCAGGGGACGACCCGAGGGGGCCGATCCGGGGGGGTTGCCCCCCACCCCCTGGGTGATAGCGAAACCGGGGCCATTGATCACACCCGGCTGCACGGCGGCGCCTTCCGCCAGATCGCCCACCGTGATGGTGAAGGGCCGCTCGTAGCTGATGCCGTCACCGCCGGTGACGCGCAGGGTGAGGCTGCGCGTGGCTCCCGCCTCGAAGTCCAGCGCCGCGGTGGTGAGCAGGCGGTCGCCGTCGAGGCGGAACAGCCCATCCGGGTTGCCGTTCGGCGCGAAGGAGAACACGAACGTGTCGTTCCCATCCGGGTCGGTGCCCGACAGCTGGCCCACGAGCGTGTCGGCGGGCAGGTTCTCCAGCACGGTCCCGCCGGTGAGCGTGAGGACCGGGTCGATCACCGAGTCGCCCCGCACCGCCAGGTTCTGCAGACGGGTGTCCTGGGCCGCCGGGGTGTCGGCCCCCCTGAAGGGGTTGGCGGGCGAGTGGTTGGCCACCAGGAACTCGGCCAGGGCATCCTGTTCGGAGCCATCGGCGGCGAAGGTGGCGACGCCGGTGCGGGGGGCGCCGCCCGACTGGGTGATGTTCAGCCGGTTGGGGTTGGTGAGGCCGGCGAAGGGGTAGCCGTCGCCGCCGCTGGCGAGGAAGTCGAGGGTCACCATGCGGAGGCTGCGGGCCGGATCCCCCACCACGGCGCCATTGCGCACCACGACGTCGAGGTCGTTGCCGGCCTCGTCCTGGATCGCCAGGTTCACCACCCGGGAGCCGGCCGGGCGGCTGAGGTCATAGCTGAAGGCCATGCCGCCCACCTGGGGGAAGCGGCCCTGGTTGACGCCGGCGGCGATGCCGTGCTCGATCAGCGCCTTGAGTTCGCCGGGGGTGACACTGACGATGGAGAGCCCGTTGTTGAAGCTGAGGGCGTTGGCGATGTCGTTGCGGGAGATGCCGCCTTCCGGCTTGACCACATTGCCCTGGGCATCCAGCACCGCCGCGGTGGGCAGCAGCTCCGGGACACCGCTCACCGAGCCGGTGGGAATGACCGACTGGCCGATCGAGTTACGGATGCCGCCGCCGTTCTTGAGCGAGATCACCACGCTGGGATCGATCTGGCGGGCGTAGGCCAGGTTGGCGTCGGCCGTGAGGTTGCCGAGATTGGTCTCCTCGCTGCGTACGCCCGGATTGCGATTGCCGTTGAGGAACACCTCGCTGATGCCGAACCATTCCGATTCCTGGGCAATGATCACTTCCCGCAGGTTGTCGACCACCTGCTGCACCCGGGCGTCGATGAAGGCTTCGGCGTTGAGGGCCGCCACCCCCGCCGCATCGGTGCGGAACGCGCCGCTGATGGTGGGGTCATAGCTCTCGGGGATGATCACACCCTGGCTGTCGAAGTCGAGCACCAGACGGCCGAGGTACTTGTAGTTGCCATCGGTGTTCACCACCGCCACCGGCCGGCCATCGGCATCGGTCTTGACGATCGGGTAGGGGCCCTGGACGCTGTCGCCGGGGCGGGTCAGATCATCGCTGTCGAAGAGGCGGGTGTTGGAGCCGCCGGCCACGATGATGTCCACGTGGCGCAGGCGCTCGGCCAGGGCCTGCTCGATGCTGATCTGCTGCATGTGGGCCAGCAGGATGACCTTGTTGAGGCCAGGGTTGGCCGCCAGCAGGGCATCCACGTCGCTCTGGATCTCCGCGGCCAGGGCATCGAGCTCAGCGGCCGTGGGGGTGCCGCCGAAGGGAACGGGGGACACGCCCACGGCGCCAGGGCTGGAGATGGTGCGCAGGGTTGGGGTGGTGGCGCCGACCACACCCACCTTCTGGCCGTTCACATCGAAGACGACGCTGGCGGTGATGCTGTTGGGGCGGGGCGCCTGGCCGGCGGGCACCACCAGGCCCGCCAGGTTGGCGTCGGTGGCGAAGTTGAGGTTGCCGCTCAGGTAGGGGAAGGCGGTGCCGGGGTAAGCGGCGGCCGCATTGGCCTGGATCAGGTCCCGCACCACGGCGGTGCCCTGGTCGAACTCGTGGTTGCCGAAGGCGACCGCCTGCACCCCCAGGGCGTTCTGGATCAGCACATCACCGCGACCCACGGCGCCGTAGGCCTGGGCGGAGGCCCCGTAGAAGAGGCCAGGAATCCAGGCGTCGCCGCTGGAGAGGGTGAGGGTGTTGACGAAGCCGGGGATGCCGTCGAGATCAATGTCCTGGGCCCGCAGCGCATTGAGCACTCCCGACAGGCGGGGGGCGTCATCGAGGGCCGCGATGCCCCCCTCCTGGTCAGCCAGGTGGAAGAGCTGCAGGCGGAAGGCCGTGCCGGACGGCAGGGGCGCGGCGCCGGTGACGCTGACCCTGTCGTTGCCCTCGCTGCTGGCGACCAGGCCGGCCGGCTCGCCCGCGGGGCTGCGCAGGAAGGTGATCCCCTCGACCCGCTCGGTGCCGGGGAACACCACCGGATCCACCGCCGCCACGTTGTAGGGGTCGGTGACGTCGAACACGGCTGCCACGCTGGTGGTGGTGCGCTCCAGGGCCACGAAGGCGTAGGTGCGGCCGGCCACGGTGGCGATCTCCACCATCTCGGGCTCGGTGCCCTTGTCGTCATCACGGCCACTGGCCATCAGGCCGAGACTGTTGGCCAGCTCCTCCAGGGCGTTGCTGGAATCGAACACCACGTTGCCCTGCACGTCGTAGATGCGCAGCGAGCGGGAGCCGATGCTGAAGGGCTTGTCGATCAGGCCATCGCCGCTGATGTCGCCGTAGTCGTTGAGCAGGTTGAGGCGGGTGCGGCTGATGCCGGTGGCGGCGGCGAAGGCGGCGTTCAGCGATGCCACACCGGGATGGTCCCGGAAGGGGGTGCCACTCACCAGGGCAGCATCGCTGGCCCGCGTGAGATCGACGAACGTGGTGCCCTGGTCCGGCGGGTATTCCCGGGAGTCACCTTCACCCACCGCCAGGAGGAAGCTGCGGCCCTGGGCATCGGTGAAGGCGGCGATGCCATCGGGCATGGTCAGGCCGAAGAGCGGCAGGCCGGAGATCGGCCGGTACAGATTGCTGTTCGAAGGGCCGTCCCGGTCGGAGCTGTCGAAGCCGGCGCCATCGAAGCTGACCACGGTGAAGGCATTGCCACGGGCGCCCTCGGTGCCGAAGTCGTTGTCGTAGTTGATCACCAGCGCGCCGTCATCGCGGATGGTGAGGCCTTCCGGCTTGTCGTAGGCCAGGGTGCCGCCGATCGACGGCAGATTGAACAGCTCGATCTTGTGGGCCAGGCGGATGCCGGCGGCCGCCAGGGCATCGGCACTGGAGGTGCTGAAGATCGTCGGGGTGGCGGGGTTGCTGTCGTGGTCGACGAGGCTGCGGCGGTTGTCGAGCAGCTCGGGGCTGGCCACACCAATCGCGCCCAGCCAGCCGCCCGTGGCCTGGTCGGCGGCGGTGGTGAGCGGCAGGGTGTCAGTGGCGCCGCGCAGATCCACCTCGTAGACATGCTTGAAGCCGGTGAGGCTGCGGCTGCTGTCGCGCTCCATCACCAGGAACACGCCACGGGCGGGGTCAAAGGCAACATCGCCGATCTTGTCCTGGCCGGCACGGCCGCTGAGCAGGTAGAGGTGCTCCTTCACCGGGGCGCCGGTGGCCGGATCGATCGCCAGGATGCGGGTGAGTTCGGAGCGGCTCCGGCCCTCGGTGACGCCGTCGCCGTTGGCGTCCACATCCAGGGGGCTCTGCAGGAAGGCGTACAGCAGGCCGTCGGTGGGGTTGAAGGCCATGCCCTCGATGCCGCGGTTGCTCCAGCGATTGCCGTAGATGGCCGGCAGGCTGTCGATCGTTTCCGCCCCGATCGGCGTGGCACCGCCGACGTTGTGCTGGGCCGCGAGCTGGGCCTTCTGGCCGGCGGGGATGTAGCGCTGGATCAGGTTGCCGCTGACCGCATCGAAGATCGAGATCTGGCCGCGGTATTCATCGCCGACGGCGAACACCTGGCGCGTGCTGCCACCGATGGTGAGGCTGAACAGGGAGATCGTTTCCGAATCGATGCCGAAGGGGTCGTAGGCCAGCGGGGCATTGGCGGCATCAATCGGCACGTCATCCTTGATCGCCAGCTGGGGCAGGCCCGTGAGGGGGGTGCCATCGGGGCGATTGAGCCCGATCCGGCCAAGCTCGGTGACCGCGCCGGTGGCGCGATTCATCCCCAGTTTGTAGATGCTGGGCTGGAAGTCTGGGTCGAGAAACTGACGCTGACCCGCGATCAGATCACCATTGGGGCCGCGATCGGTGATGGAGTAGTAGACATCCAGCTCCGCGCCGTTCAGCGTCTCCTTACCGGCGAAGAATAGACCGGAAAGACCGCCGGCCAGCACACCAGCGGGCTGGTTGGCGGTACCAGCGGCATACTCCAGCTCGTAGGTGAAGTTCTCTGCGCTGGCGACGCCGCGGGACCAGTCCTTGATGCCAGCGGAGAAGATGGTGCTGATCACCGGCGCCGCACCGCTGAGGTCCAGCACGGCGATGGCGTTATTCTCCTGCAGGGAGATCCAGGCGGTCCTGCCGTCGGCACTGATGGCGATGGCCTCCGGCTCGATGTCCTGGGCCACGGTGGTGGTGACACCCAGTCGGCTGCCGATCCGGACGCCGCGGTTGATCAGTTCGGCACGGCGGTTCTCCCAGGCCTCAAAGCCGACACTCCGCACATCGAGGGCCGAGGGGGGCACCGGAACGGTCGCCAGGTAGCCACTGGTATCGATCAGAGAGATCGAACCGACGGGATCAATGGTGTAAGGAGAATTCGGCTCCCCTTCGTTGGTCACCAGCAGCTTGGTGCCATCACCGCTGAACTTCACCATGTCGGGCAGGGCACCCACGGTCACGGTGCTGATGTGGACCGGCAGGGCCGGGTCACTGAGGTCGTAGAACTGAACGAAGCCAGGATCCGTCTTGACGGCGTTCTGCACGGCAATGGCCAGCAGCTGGCCGAAGACCGCTGCGCTCTGGAGGGTTTCCCCATTGCCGGTGGACGTGGCCCGGGCAACGGCGAGCGGGTTGGCGGGATCCCGCAGGTCGGAAACAACAATGGCTCCGGATCCGCCGCCTACGGTATACAGATAACCGCTGGCTGGGTTGTAGGCAGAGATTTCAGCATTGGCCCCAAGATCTGCCAGAGAGATCACTCCGCTCGTCGCCTGGATGAAAGGATCCAGGGCAGAAAAGGTGAGAGCCATTCAAATCAACTGCAGTCAAGTTCAACTTGACAGCAGCACGTTCATGCCAGGTTAAGCCCAGACAAATGTGTGTTGAAGAGATGGGGCAGGGTCCCGCTGGTCACACCCGCACGTGTCCTGGCCCACGGCTGGTCACGCCGGCTCCGCGTCCCAGTCGAGACCCGCGGGCCATGGGCATGAAAAAACCCCCGGTGTAACCGGGGGTTCAGAGGTCCCTCGAGATTCGAGAAGGGGAGGCGTTGCAGGGGTTCGGGAGCCGGAGGCTCAGCCGAACTTGCCTGAGGTGGACGCGATCAGGAACGCGGCGTACGTGAGGATGTAGCCGATCGTGAAGTGAGCGAGACCCACCACACGGGCCTGAACGATCGAGAGAGCGACGGGCTTGTCGCGCCAGCCCACCAGGTTGGCGAGGGGCGTGCGCTGGTGTGCCCAGACGATGGTTTCGATCAGCTCCTGCCAGTAACCCCGCCAGGAGATCAGGAACATGAAGCCGGTGGCCCACACCAGGTGACCGAAGAGGAACATCCAGGCCCAGACGGCCAGGTTGTTGGACCCCATCGGGTTGTACCCGTTGATCAGCTGGGAGCTGTTGAGCCACAGGTAATCGCGGAACCAGCCCATGAGATAGGTGCTGGATTCGTTGAACTGGGCCACGTTGCCCTGCCAGATGGCGAGGTGCTTCCAGTGCCAGTAGAAGGTGACCCAACCCACGGTGTTCAGGGCCCAGAAGACCGCCAGGTAGAAGGCGTCCCAGGCCGAGATGTCGCAGGTGCCGCCACGGCCGGGGCCGTCGCAGGGGAAGGAATAGCCGAAGTCCTTCTTGTCGGGCATCAGCTTGGAACCCCGGGCATCCAGGGCACCCTTCACCAGGATCAGGGTGGTGGTGTGCAGACCCAGTGCGATCGCGTGGTGCACCAGGAAGTCACCAGGGCCGATCTGCAGGAACAGGGAGTTGTTCCCGGCGTTCACGGCATCCAGCCAGCCCGGCAGCCAGACGGCACCGTTGTTGGGCCACGCCGTGGTGGCGATGCTGTCGGCGTTGGCGAGCAGCACATCCATGCCATAGAGGACTTTGCCACTGGAGGCCTGGACGAACTGGGCGAACACCGGCTCGATGAGGATCTGCTTCTCGGGGGTACCGAAGGCGACCACCACGTCGTTGTGGACGTAGAGACCCAGGGTGTGGAAGCCGAGGAACAGGGAGACCCAGCTCAGGTGGCTGATCAGGGCTTCCTTGTGCTCGAGCATCCTGGCCAGGACGTTGTCCTTGTTGGCTTCCGGGTCGTAGTCACGGATGAAGAAGATCGCACCGTGGGCGAAGGCACCGCACATCAGGAAGATGGCGATGTACTGGTGGTGCGTGTAGAGCGCCGCCTGGGTGGTGTAGTCCTTGGCGATGAACGCATAGGACGGCAGCGCGTACATGTGCTGCGCCACCAGGCTGGTCACGACTCCCAGGGCAGCCAGGGCAAGGCCCAGCTGGAAGTGGAGGGAGTTGTTGACGGTGTCGTAAAGGCCCTTGTGGCCGGCGCCCAGGTCACCGGGGGTGCCCTTGGGAGGGTTGTGGGCGTCGAGGATCTCGCGGATCGAGTGGCCGATACCGAAGTTGGTCCGGTACATGTGGCCGGCGATCACGAAGATGCAGCCGATGGCCAGGTGGTGGTGGGCGATGTCCGTGAGCCACAGCGCTTCGGTCTGGGGGTGGAAGCCACCCAGGAAGGTGAGGATCGCGGTGCCGGCTCCCTCGGAGGTACCGAACACCTGGTTGGCGGTGTCGGGGTTCTGGGCATAGACGCCCCAGTTGCCGGTGAAGAACGGCGCCAGACCGGCAGGGTGGGGCGAGACCGAGAGGAAGTTGTCCCAGCCGACGTGCTGACCCCGGGATTCGGGGATGGCGACGTGGACCAGGTGACCGGTCCAGGCGATGGAACTGAAGCCGAACAGCACAGCCAGGTGATGGTTGAGCCGGGATTCAGCGTTCTTGAACCAGGCCAGGGACGGCAGGAACTTGGGCTGGAGATGGAGCCAGCCGGCGAACAGGGCCCATGCCGAGAGGATCAGCATGAAGATGGAACCCTGGTAGAGCTCCATGTTGGTCGTCATGCCGATCGTGTACCACCAGTGGTACAGACCGGAATAGGCGATGTTCACCGGAGAGGAGGCGCCCGCCTGGGTGAAGGCGTCGATGGCGCCTTGCCCGAAGTGGGGATCCCAGATCGCGTGAGCGATGGGACGGACGTGCAGCGGATCGGCGACCCACTGCTCGAAGTTGCCCTGCCAGGCGATATGGAACAGGTTGCCCGAAACCCAGAGGCCGATGATCGCCAGGTGACCGAAGTGGGTGGAGAACAGCTTTTGGTAAAGCCGCTCCTCCGTCATTCCGTCATGGCTCTCGAAGTCGTGAGCCGTGGCGATGCCGTACCAGATACGGCGGGTTGTCGGGTCCTGTGCCAGACCCTGGCTGAACGAAGGAAATTTCGTTGCCATTGGGAAAGGTCAGGTGGAGGTCAGCCGACCGCGATGAGTCGGGACAGGAAGAAGGCCCAGGTGGTCGCGATACCGCCCAGCAGGTAATGGGCGACACCGACGGCACGGCCTTGGGTGATGGAGAGCGCCCGCGGTTGGATGGCGGGAGCCACCTTCAGCTTGTTGTGAGCCCAGACGATGGACTCGATCAGTTCCTGCCAGTAGCCGCGGCCACTGAAGAGGAACATGAGGCTGAAGGCCCAGACGAAGTGGGCACCCAGGAACATCAGACCGTAGGCACTGGAGGACGAGCCGTAGCTGTTCAGCACCTGGGCGGCCTGGGCCCACAGGAAGTCCCGGAGCCAGCCATTGATGGTGATGGCACCCTGGGCGAAGTTGCCGTTGGTGATGTGCTGGACGGTGCCGTCAGCATTGACGGTGCCCCACACGTCGCTCTGCATCTTCCAGCTGAAGTGGAAAATGACGATCGACAGGGAGTTGTACATCCAGAACAGGCCGAGGAACACGTGGTCCCAGGCCGACACCTGACAGGTACCGCCACGGCCGGGGCCGTCGCAGGGGAAGCGGAAGCCCAGGTTCGCCTTGTCGGGGACGAGGCGGGAGCTGCGCGCGTAGAGCACACCCTTCAGCAGGATCAGCACGGTGACGTGGATCGTGAAGGCGTGGATGTGGTGGACCATGAAGTCGGCCGTTCCCAGGGGGATCGGCGCAGCGGCCACCTTGCCGCCGACGGCGACGACAGCGCCATTGAACACTTCGCTCACACCGGCCAGCGCATTGGGAGCGGTGGTGCCGGCGGCAGCGGCGTGCAGGCCCTGGATCCATTGCGCGAAGACGGGCTTCAGCTGGATCGCGGTGTCGCTGAACATGTCCTGGGGACGTCCCAGGGCACTCATGGTGTCGTTGTGGATGTAGAGGCCGAAGCTGTGGAAGCCCAGGAAAATGCACACCCAGTTCAGGTGGCTGATCAGGGCGTCACGGGCTTTCAGCACCCGATCCAGCACGTTGTCGATGTTCTTGGCCGGGTCGTAGTCGCGGATGAGTGCGATGGCCGCATGGGCACCGGCTCCGACGATCAGGAAGCCGCCGATCCACATGTGGTGGGTGAACAGCGACAGCTGGGTCGGGTAGTCGATACCGATGTAGGGATACGGAGGCATCGCATACATGTGGTGCGCCACGATGATCGTGAGCGAACCGAACAGCGCCAGGTTGAGACCCAGCTGGGCGTGCCAGGAGGTGGTCAGGAACTCATAGAGCCCATCGTGACCTTTGGGCGCCGGGAACAGCAGGGGATCACCCTTCTGGCCCTCGAGAATCTCCTTGATGCTGTGACCGATGCCCCAGTTGGTGCGGTACATGTGGCCAGCCACGATGAACAGCACGGCAATCGCCAGATGGTGATGGGCGATGTCGGTCATCCAGAGGCTGCCGGTCACAGGATTCAGACCACCTTTGAAGGTGAGGAAATCGCTGTAGGCGGCCCAGTTGCCGGTGAAGAAGGCGGAGATACCCGCACCGAAACCAGGGAAGAGCTGGGCCAGCACGTCCTGGTTGATGAACTCGTGGGGGAGCGGGATGTCGGCCACCGAAGCGATGGTCTTGCCGTTGAGCACCAGCGGGTTGCCGGCGTCGATGGCATCCATCAACTGGGTGGTGGGCAGGGACACGTGCAGCAGGTGACCTGTCCAGGACAGGGACCCGAGCCCGAGCAGGCCGGCGAGGTGGTGGTTGAGCATGGACTCAACGTTCTGGAACCACTCCAGCTTCGGCGCTGCCTTGTGGTAGTGGAAGACACCGGCGTTGAGCATCAGGCCGGCCATCACCAGGGCACCGATGGCGGTGCAGAGGAGCTGGAACTCGTTGGTGAATCCCCAGGCTCTCCACACATGGAAGAGGCCGGAGGTGATCTGGATGCCGTGGAAGCCGGCACCCACATCGCCATTGAGAATTTCCTGACCGAAGATCGGCCAGACCACCTGGGCACTGGGTTTGACGTGCAGGGGGTCGGCCAGCCAGCCGGTGTAGTTGGAGAAGCGGGCTCCGTGATAGAAGGCGCCGCTCAGCCAGATGAAGATGACGGCCAGATGGCCGAAGTGAGCGCTGAAGATCTTCCGGGAGACCTCTTCAAGATCGCTCGTGTGGCTGTCGAAATCGTGAGCGTTGGCGTGGAGGTTCCAAATCCAGGTGGTGGTTTTGGGACCTTTGGCGAGGGTGCGATCGAAGTGCCCGGGCTTGCCGAGAACATCGAAGTCGACGGGAACGGGGTTCCGGTCAACCATGTCCTTCGCCGTTTTCCCACGCTCTGGTGGGCTGATGGTCATCGAGACGTTCCTCGAGGGACGGGGTCGAGGTGGAGGTCCACCCCTTCGACGGACGCCGGGGACAGGTCATGCGACCGTCCCGGCCCCATCGGTGGGCCCCATGGCCGGGAAGCCCCGACCATGGGCACCAGTCGCGGTGGGGGAGAAATCCCTTGCAGCGACTGGGGCTTTGGGCCCCGAAAGGGGACCGCTGGCGGAAGTATAGGGGTCGAAAACAAGGCGATTCGGTCGCCAGTTACAAAGGTTTAATCCCAGCGGTTCCAAGGCTGCGACTGAGGTCTGGCGACATGTTGTCAACAACGTAACAATCGAGAAAACGACGGGGTTTCTATAACCCCTTGCTGCATTTTGCAGCGATTTCAACAGTCGATCAGCCCGCCCCGGCCCCCGACGCAGAATGGCGCCACGAACGACGGAGAGCGCGTGGGCGACAGGGAAGTGGGGCGTGGCGCCGCGGAACGGGCGGTCCGTAGGTACTTCTGCCGAGCCGGCCTGATCGCGGCCGCCCTGCTGCTGGTGCTCGCCCTGGCGCCGCCCGCCGCCCTCGCCTTCTCCCTGCCGGGCCGACGGTCACCCGCCGCGGCCCCGGCCAGCCCGGCCATGGGACGCTCCAGCCAGCAGGAGGTGGCCCCACCCCTGGCGGTGCAGCAGCTGCAGGAGGCCCTCGAGGCGCGGCGCCCCCGGGTGGAGATCGTCTCCCCCGCCGACGGCGCCCTGCTGCCGGCGGGTCCCTGGACCCTGCAGCTGCGGGTGGAGGACTGGCCCCTGGTGGATGCGGGCCCCCTCGGTCTCGGCCCCCACCTGGTGGCGCAGCTGGATGGGGATGCCCCCCTGCCGCTGACGGCCACCACCACCACGATGCGGCCCCTGGAACCCGGCAGCCATCGCTTGACCGTCTATGCCGCCAGGCCCTGGGGTGAGGCGGTGAAGAGCCCCGGGGCCCAGCGCCAGATCCGACTGCACAGGGTGGCGGCCAATCCCCTCGGCCAGCCCGCCCCGGGCAGCCCCCAGCTGATCGCCGTCAGTCCCCGGGGAACGGCGGCCAGCACCCCGCTGCTGCTCGACTGGCTGCTGCTGGAGGCCCCCCTGCAGAACCTGCGCAGCGGCGATGCCAGCTGGCGGCTGCGGGTCGGCATCAACGGCGACAGCTTCCTGGTGGATCGCCAGACGCCCCTCTGGCTGGAGGGCTGGCGCACCGGCAGCAATGCGGTCCAGCTCGACCTGCTCGACGGCCTGGGCGAGCCCCTCAACCCTCCCTTCAACAGCCTGGTGGGTGAGGTGGTCCTGGAGCCGGGCGGCGAAACGCCCCGCTGGCAGAAGGGGCGGCTGACCCCCTCGGAGCTGGCGATCCTGCTGGGTGAGGCCCCGCCGCCGCCGGCTCCGGAGCCCGAGCCTGCGGGGGAGTCAGAGCTGGCGGCGGAATCCGACGCGCCCCCCGCGCCGGAGACCGCGGCCATGGCGGAGCCAACACCACCGCAGGAGACGGAGGAGCCGCAGATGGCGGAGCCCCAGGTGGTGCAGCCCGAGCCGGCGCCGGCGCCGGCCGGGGCGGCGGACGCCGCAGGACCGGAGAGCGACCCGGACATCCCCGACCGGACAGAGGAGCCGGCCCCGCAGGGGAGCCCGGTGGCGGCCGGCGATGCAGCCGATGGCATCCCGGTGGATGGCGACGCGGACCCCGGCCCCCAGGACCCCGCAGGCAGCCAGGGGCAGGCCCCCCTCGACGGGGAGGTGGCCCCTTGAGCGACCCGACACGGCGGCGACACATCGGTCTCGGCTTCAGTCCCACGGCCACCCCGATGCTGCAGCGGCTGCGCCAGGCCGGCCTGCTCCACGTGGTGCGGGAGGCGGAGGAGGAGGAGGCCTCCGGCCCGTGGCTGGCGCGGCACTGGGGGACGGCCGACGCGGTGGTGGCCGTTGGGGCCTGTGGGCTGGTGACCCGGCTGATCGCCCCCCTGATCGGCGACAAACAGAGCGATCCCGCCGTGCTGGTGGTGGACCCGCGGGGTCGCTTCGTGGTGCCCCTGCTGGGGGGCCACGGCGCCGGGGGCGAGCGGCTCGCCGAGGAGATCGCCGCCCTGGTGGGTGGCCAGGCCGTGCTCACCGGTGCCGGCGCGGCCCTGGGTCGACTGCCCCTGGATGCCTTCGGCCAGGCCTGGGGCTGGCGCCGCGGCGCCGGGGACTGGAGGGGGCTGATGGTGCAGGCGGCCGGCGGTGGCCGCCCCGTGCTGCGCCAGGAGGCGGGCACGACGCTGTGGCAGGGGCTGGAGGCCGCCGGTGCCGGCAAGAACAAGAGCGGTGAGGGCGACAGCCGCCACGGGGACCGCAGCCAGACCGACGCCGAGGCGGCCCTGGTGATCGGGCCCCGCAACGGCGCGGGCTGCCGCTGGCATCCCCCCTGCCTCTGGCTGGGCATCGGCTGCGAGCGGGACACGAGCCTGCCGGTGCTGGAGCGGCTGGTGGCGGAAGGCCTGGCGCAGCAGGGACTGGCCCCGGAGGCCGTGGCCGGCCTGGCCAGCATCGATCGCAAGGGGGATGAACCCGCCCTGCTGGCCCTGGCGGAGCAGCACGGCTGGCCCCTGCGCCTCTACGACGCCCCCACCCTGGCGGCGGTCGCCGTGCCCCATCCCTCGGAGGCCGTGGCCCGGGAGATGGGCACGTCCAGCGTGGCCGAAGCCGCCGCCCTGCAGGCGGCATCGGAGGCGGACCTGCCGCTGAGCGACCTGGCGGGGACGGCGCCCCGCCTGCTGCTGGAGAAGCGGATCGGCCGCGCCGCCCGTGGAGAGCGGGGGGCCGCCACCCTGGCGGTGGCCCTGGCGACCCGCCAGTGGGCCCCGCAGCGGGGCAGCCTGCATCTGGTGGGCAGCGGTCCGGGCCCGATCAACCTGCTCAGCGGCGATGCCCGCCGGGCCCTGGCCGCAACAACGGTGTGGGTGGGCTACGGGCTCTACCTCGACCTGCTGGAACCCCTGCGGCGCCCCGACCAGCTGCGCCGCGAGGGCCGGCTGACGGAGGAGCGGGCCCGCTGCGCCGAGGCCCTCGACCTGGCCCGCCAGGGCCTCGACGTGGCCCTGATCTCCTCCGGGGACAGCGGCATCTACGGCATGGCGGGGCTGGCACTGGAGCTCTGGCTGCAGCTGCCGGTCCTCGACCGTCCGGCCTTCACGGTGCACCCGGGGCTCTCGGCCCTGCAACTGGCCGCCGCCCGGGCCGGAGCCCCGCTCATGCACGACTTCTGCACCATCAGTCTCAGCGACCGCCTCACCCCCTGGGAGGTGATCGAACGGCGGCTGAAGGGTGCCGCGAGCGGCGATTTCGTCGTGGCCCTCTACAACCCCCGCTCCCTCGGCAGGCCGTGGCAGCTGAGCCGGGCCATCGAACTGCTGGGCGAAGGCCGGCCGGCCACAACGCCGGTGCTGCTGGCCCGCCAGCTGGGGCGCGCCGAAGAGGCGCTCAGCCTCCACACCCTGGGCACCTTGCCCGAGGACCGGGTGGACATGCTGACCCTGGTGCTGGTGGGGAACCGTTCCACCCGGGTCCAGGACGGCCGCATGGTCACCCCGCGGGGCTATCCGGGGGCAGCCCTGGCCTGAGGACCGGGAAAAAAAGAATCGGGATGACAGGATTCGAACCTGCGGCCCCTTCGTCCCGAACGAAGTGCGCTACCAAGCTGCGCCACATCCCGATGGCCAGACTTTAGGGGATGGGCTGCAGCCGGCCGGTGCCCCGGGCGTCCGGAGTGTCCTGCCTACAGTCCGCACAGCCCCGCGATGCCCGTGACCGTCAGCGACCCCCGGCCCGCCCCCGCCAAGCCCCCCTGGCTGCGGGTCAAGGCACCGCAGCGGGAGCGGATCGGCGCGGTGGCTGATCTGCTGGTCGACCTCAGGCTCAACACGGTCTGCCAGGAGGCCAGCTGCCCGAACATCGGCGAGTGTTTCGCCGGCGGCACCGCCACCTTCCTGATCATGGGGCCGGGCTGCACCCGGGCCTGCCCCTACTGCGACATCGACTTCGACCGCAGCGTGCGGGCCCTGGACCCCACCGAACCCGAGCGCCTCGGGGAGGCGGTGCGGCGCATGGGCCTGAGCCATGTGGTGATCACCTCGGTCAACCGGGACGACCTGGCCGACGGCGGCGCCAGCCAGTTCGTGGCCTGCATCGAGGCGGTGCGGCGCACGTCCCCCCTCACCACGATCGAGATCCTGCTGCCCGATCTGTGCGGTACCTGGGAGGCCCTGGCGGCGGTGATGGCGGCGGCACCGGAGGTGCTCAACCACAACATCGAGACCGTGCCCCGGCTCTACCGGCAGGTGCGGCCCCAGGGGGTGTACGGACGCTCGCTGGAGCTGCTGCGCCGGGTCCGTGAGGGCTGGCCGCGCACTTACACCAAGTCAGGGCTGATGGTGGGCCTGGGCGAAAGCGACGACGAGGTCCGCGCCGTGATGGCCGATCTGCGCGCCCACGCCGTCGACATCGTCACCATCGGCCAGTACCTCTCCCCCGGCCCGAAACATCTGCCGGTCCAGCGCTTCGCGTCGCCGGAGGTGTTCGAAAGCTTCCGCCGTCACGGGGAAGGCGAGCTGGGCTTCCTCCAGGTGGTGAGCAGTCCGCTCACCCGCAGCAGCTACCACGCCGGCGAGGTCCGTCGCCTGATGCAGGAGCACCCCCGCTGAGACCAAGGGGATCCCGATGCAGGATTGGGATTCCGCCGCCCCGTGGTCCGGTCATGAGCAAACTCGCCTCCGTCGGCCTCCTGCTGGCCCTGCTCGCACCGGCGGAGCCGGCCCTTGCCGTGCCCCACGTGTACACGGATGTGGTGCTGGGGGTGGACAACCTGATGGCCTGCGTGGAGAACGCCAAGACCGTGGCCAGCAAGAACGGCTTCACCGACGACGTGCAGGTGACCGGCACCGGCAAGAGCCGCTCTCTCTACGCCGACCACGCCAGCCTGCCCATGGCCCTCTCGATCAGCTGCAGCAGCCAGCTGGGTGCCGTGTCGATCGCCGTGGCCGGCATGAACAACGACGACACCTTCGCCGCCTTCCAGAAGGTCTACGACGACTTCTGAGCCTGGCCCGCTGAACCGCAGACCTGCTCAGGCCGCCACGACTTCCCGTTCCGCCAGACCCACCGTGGCCTTCTCGCTGGGGGGGACCAGCACCCGGAAGCGGGCCTTCCAGGTGGGCCAGTCAGCCAGGATCGCCGCCGCCCTGGCGCTGCCGGTGGCCTGCAGATGGGCCTCCAGCAGGGGCAGCAGCAGCCCCTCCTGTTCGGGGGTGGTGAGGGGCACCAGCGCCACCGACTCGGGGTTGAGGCGGGCCGCCAGACCTCCGGTCTCGTCGAGCAGGAAGGCCACACCGCCGGTCATGCCGGCAGCCACGTTGCGGCCGGTGCTGCCCAGCACCACCACCACGCCGCCGGTCATGTACTCGCAGCAGTGGTCACCGACGCCCTCCACCACGGTGCGGGCGCCGCTGTTGCGCACGGCGAAGCGCTCGCCGGCCCGGCCGAGGGCGAACAGCTCTCCGCCCGTGGCGCCGTAGAGGCAGGTGTTGCCGAGGATCACCTGGGCGCCGGGGTCACGGACGGCGGCCGGCGGCACCACGGTGATGCGGCCGCCGTTGAGCCCCTTGCCCACGTAGTCGTTGGCCTCGCCCACCAGGCGCAGGTCCATGCCCTGGAGCACGAAGGCGCCGAAGCTCTGGCCCGCGGCACCCTGGAACGTGAGGGAGAGGCCCCCCTGGAAGCCGGTGTTGCCATGCAGGGCGGCGATTTCGCCGGACAGCCGGGCCCCCACGCTGCGGTCGGTGTTGACGATCGTCAGCTGGCGCACGACATGGCCGTGGGCGTCGATCGCGCCACGCACCTCCGGGTCGGCGAGCAGGGCGTCCTCCAGCACGGGTCCGTTGCCGTGGGCCTCGTCGTCGTGCCGCAGCCAGCCGCGGTCAGCGGCGGCGGGGATGGGATCGAGCAGGCAGGAGAGATCGAGGGCGCTGGTCTTGGTGAGGCGGATGGCACGGGGCGCCAGCAGATCGGTGCGGCCGATCAGGTCCTCGAGCCGGGCCACCCCCAGCACGCTCAGGAGCTGGCGCACCTCCTCGGCCACGAAGACGAAGAAATTGACCACGTGCTCGGGCAGTCCGGTGAAGCGCTTGCGCAGGGCCTCCTTCTGGGTGGCGACCCCCACCGGGCAGTTGTTGGTGTGGCAGACGCGGGCCATGATGCAGCCCTCGGCGATCATGGCCACCGAGCCGAAGCCGAACTCCTCGGCCCCCAGCAGGGCGGCGATCAGCACGTCCCAGCCGCTCTTGAGGCCGCCGTCGGCCCGCAGCAGCACCCGGTCCCTCAGACCGTTCTCCAGCAGGCTCCGGTGCACCTCGGTGAGCCCCAGCTCCCAGGGGCTGCCGGCGTGCTTGATCGAGCTCAGCGGCGAGGCGCCGGTGCCGCCGTCGTGGCCGGAGATCTGGATCACATCGGCGTTGGCCTTGGCCACACCGGCGGCGATGGTGCCGATGCCGATCTCGGCCACCAGCTTCACCGAGACCCGGGCGGCGGGGTTCACCTGGTGCAGGTCGTGGATCAGCTGGGCCAGATCCTCGATCGAATAGATGTCGTGGTGGGGCGGCGGTGAGATCAGCGGCACGCCCGCCTTGCTGTTGCGCAGCCAGGCGATGTAGGCGTCCACCTTGGGGCCGGGCAGCTGGCCGCCCTCGCCGGGCTTGGCGCCCTGGGCCACCTTGATCTCCAGCTGGCGGCCGCTGCGCAGGTAGGCCGGGGTGACGCCGAAGCGGCCCGAGGCGATCTGCTTGATGGCGGAACAGGCGCTGTCGCCGTTGCGGAGTCCGCGCAGGGTGGGAAGCGTGGGGGAATGGCCCTCGCCGTCGACGTCGTGGAGGGGGTGGTACCGGGCGGGATCCTCACCGCCCTCGCCGCAGTTGCTCTTGCCTCCGATGCGGTTCATCGCCACCGCCAGCACCTCGTGGGCCTCCCGGGAGAGGGCCCCCAGGCTCATGCCGCCGGTGCAGAAGCGGCTGCAGATGCTCTCCACGCTCTCCACCTGCTCGATCGGCAGGGGGACCGGGGCCGGGCGCAGTTCGAGCAGATCCCGCAGCGCCGTCACCGGACGGTTCTCCAGCAGGGTGCGGTAGGTGGAGAAATGGTCGTAGCCGGGGCCCGCCGCCACGGCGGCGTGCAGGGCCTTGGACATCTCCGGGTTGTTGAGGTGGAACTCCCCGCCGGTGCGGTACTGCACGAAGCCCATGAACTCCAGCTTGGTGCGGTTGAGCTCCGGGTAGGCCTTGGCGTGGAACGCCAGGGTTTCGCTGGCCAGATCCTGCAGGCTGAGGCCGGCCACCCGGCTGGTGGTGCCGGTGAAGGCCCGATCGATCAGATCGGCGCCGATGCCGATGGCTTCGAAGATCTGGGCGCCGTGGTAGCTGGCGAGCAGGGAGATGCCGATCTTGGAGAGGATCTTGCGCAGCCCCTCCTCCAGGGCCTTGCGCACGTTGGCCTGGGCCGTGTCGGCGTCGAGGCGGGGGAGCTTGCCCCGCTCGATCATCGACTGGGTGCGGGGATGGACCAGCCAGTGGCGGGTGGTCTCCCAGGTGAGCCATGGGCAGACCGCGCTGGCGCCGTAGCCGATCAGGCAGGCGAGGTGGTGGGTGCTCCAGCACTGGGCGGTGTCGACCACCAGGGAGCACTGCAGACGCAGGCCGAGCCGCAGCAGGTGGTGATGCACGGCCCCCACCCCCAGCAGGGGGGGGATGGCCATGGTGCCGGCACTGATGCCGCCGCCGGTGCGGTCGGAGAGGACCAGGATCTGGGAGCCGCTGCGCACGGCCGCCTCCGCCTCGAAGCAAAGCCGATGCAGGGCCTGCTCCAGCCCCTCGGGCCCGCTGGCCACGGTCAGAAGCGTGGAGAGGGTGGTGACGCCGAGACCGTGGGAGCCGAGATCCTCCAGTTCGGCCTCGTTGAGCACCGGGGTGGTGAGGTGCAGCACGGCGGCACCGGAGGCATCGGGCCGCAGGGCCGAACCGCGCCGGCCCAGGTGCATCTCCAGGCTCATGACCAGCTTTTCGCGCAGCGGGTCGATCGGGGGGTTGGTGACCTGGGCGAAGCGCTGCTTGAAGTAGTCGTAGAGGAGGTGGGGCTTGGAGGAGAGCACCGCCAGGGGGATGTCGTCCCCCATGCAGTAGGTGGGCTCCTTGCCCTGGCCGGCCATGTCCTCGATCACCAGATCGAGGTCCTCGGCGGTGAAGCCGAAGGCGGTCTGCTGCTGGAGGAGTTCCAGTTCGCCGAGGGTGCGCTCCTGCTCCCAGACGCCGGGGGACAGGCTGCGGCGATGGTCGAGCAACCAGCCGGCATAGGGGAGACGGGCCGCCGTCTCCTCCTTCACATCCCAGTTGCGCAGCAGCCGGTGCTGCTCCAGGTCGACGGCCAGCATCTGGCCGGGGCCGAGGCGCCCCTTCTCGATGATCCGGGACTCCTCCAGTTCCACCACGCCCGTTTCCGAGCCCATCACCACGTAGCCGTCGCTGGTGATGCAGTAGCGGGCCGGCCGCAGGCCGTTGCGGTCGAGGGTGGCCCCCACCATGCGGCCATCGCTGAAGACCAGCAGGGCGGGGCCGTCCCAGGGCTCCTGCAGGCAGGCGCTGTATTCGTAGAAGGCCTTGATGGCGGGCCGTTCGTCCAGCTCGGGCTGGTCGCGGAAGGCTTCCGGCACCAGGGTGAGCAGGCTGTCGGTGATCGGCCGGCCGCTGCGGACCATCAGCTCGAGGGTGGCGTCGAGGTTCGCCGAATCGCTGAAGGCGGCGTTGACCAGGGGCCGCAGGTCGCGGGCGGCATCCCCCCAGACAGCCTCAAGATGGGATTCGGCGGCCCGGGCCCAGTTGATGTTGCCGAGCAGGGTGTTGATCTCGCCGTTGTGGCCCAGCAGGCGCATCGGCTGGGCCAGGGGCCAGCGGGGCAGGGTGTTGGTGCTGAAGCGGCGGTGGTACACCGCGAAGGCGACGCTGAAGCGCTCGTCCCGGAGGTCGGCGTAGAAGGCATCGAGCACCTCCGAGCGCACCATGCCCTTGTAGACGACGGTGCGGGCGCTGATCGAAGCGAAGTAGAGATCGGTGGTGTCGGCCCCCCAGACCTCCCGCACCCGGTCGACGGCGCGGCGCCGCAGGCGGAACAGCAGGGATTCGAGGGCGTCGACGTCGGCCATGACGCCGGGCACCGCATCGGGGGCGGCCAGCAGCCACTGCTCAATGGCCGGGGCGTTCTCCCGCGCCAGGGGACCGAGCACCTCGGGAACCACCGGCACCTCCCGCCAACCCAGGCTGAGCAGCCCGAGGCGCTCGGCCTCCTCATCGCAGATCCGCCGGGCCTGGTCGCGGCGGGACGGGTCCGCCGGCAGGAACAACATCCCCAGCCCCCGCACGACCGCCGTGGAGGCCGCAGCCGCCGGCCAGACAGCCTCCAGGTAGGTCCAGGGGATCGCGGTCAGCAGGCCAGCCCCGTCGCCGGAGTCGCCGTCACCGCCGCAGCCGCCCCGGTGCTCCATGCAGCGGAGTCCCCGGAGGGCCTGCTGGAGCACCCAGTGGCTGGGGACCCCTTCGAGGTGGGCCAGGAAACCCACCCCACAGGCGTCCGTCTCGCCAGGGCCTGGGGTGGGGCTGTCGCGGTGGGGCCAGACGGGGACGGAGGAGGACATAGGCCAGGTTGGGGCTGCTGAGACGGAGCTGGAACGGGCTTGGAGGGATCAAGCCTAAGGACGCCGGCAGGCGGGGCCTGCCGAGGAGCTGCCGTGTCACCCGTGCAGCAGCCGTGTCCGCAACGACAGGGCGAGCCATCGATCCTAGGCAGCCGCCCCCACCCGGGAGCGGTGGGACTAACTTTTTGCCTCAGGAGCAGGACGTCATCGATGGCCAGGACTCTGCCGATCACCCTGGCCCTGCTGGCCCTGATCGGAGCTCCCCCGGTCACCAGGGCAGCCCCGCCGCCGATCCCCCCGGCCCTGCCGGAGCTGCCGGCGCCACGCGCCAGCCGGCCCGGGAGCCTGCGGGGGGCCCCCGCTGCGGAGGTCGGCGGCACCGGGCTGACGCTCAACGGCCGCAGCCAGCAGGCCGCCTGGCGCTGGAGCGGCGAGGACCCACGCCGGCCGGAGGCCCTGTGGCTGCCGCTGGAGGTGCTCGAAGGCCAGCTGGGCTTCAGCGGCCGCTCCAGGCCCGATGGCGCCCTGGCCCTGGAGTGGTTCGGCCGGGAACTGCTGGTGCCACCGGCGCAGCAGCGGTCCCTGGCGGATGAGGTGGCCGTCGACGTGGCGGGCCTCCTTCTGGACATGGGCGTGACGGTGGAGCGCCGCGGCGAGCGGCTGGAGCTGCGCCTGCCGGCGCCGCGGCTGCTCCAGGTGCGCAGTTCGGAGCAGGCCGGCGTCCGCCGGGTGGTGCTGGACCTCGACGGACCCACCCTGGTGCGCAGCAGCGAGGGGAGCCTGCAGCTGGCCCTGCTCAGCCGGCCCGACCAGCTGGCCCAGCTCACCGCGCGGGGCCTGCGCAGCGGCGCCGTCGGGGCGGACCTGACCCTGGCGGTGCCGGGCGGCGGCGCCCCGCTGCGCACCTTCACCCTGGGGGGTCCGGCCCGGGTGGTGATCGACCTGCCCCAGGGCGCCGGCAGCGTCGGCACGGCGCCGGAGGCGCCGGCCCCGATCGATCCGCGGCTGCTGGCGATGCTGGGCTCCCAGCTGCGCTGGGACCAGCAGGTGCGCAGCGTGGGCGGCACCCGGGTCCTGGTCAACGCCGTCCGCATCGATCCGCGCAGCGGTCCCCTGGAACTGCGCACCCTCAGCCGCCCCGACGGCATGGCGGGGCTCAGCTCCCTGACGGCCCTGGCCCAGCGCCAGGACGCCCTGGTGGCGATCAACGGCGGCTTCTTCAACCGGGTGCGCCGGCTTCCCCTCGGCGCTCTGCGGGACCAGGGTCGCTGGCTGTCCGGGCCGATCCTCAACCGCGGCGTGGTGGGCTGGGAGCCCCGCAGCCTGCCGCGCTTCGGCCGCCTGCGCCTGGAGGAATGGATCAGCGACGACCGGGGCCAGCGTCTGCCGCTCCTGACCGTGAACAGCGGCCTGGCCCAGCGGGGCCTGAGCCGCTACACGGCCGAGTGGGGTCGGCTGTACCAGGCCCTGACCGGCTCCGAAACGGGTCTGCTGCTGAGCGGCGGCCAGGTGCAGCGCCGGATCGGCAGCGCCGAACTGGCGGCGGGGCTGCCGCTGCGGCCGGAGGAGACCCTGGTGGTCGCCCGGGGCGGGGCCGACCTGCCCTGGAGCGAGGGGGACCGGCTGCGGATCGAGAGCCGGCCCAGCGATCCGGTGGGCAACGCCTCCTCCGTGATGGGGGGCGGACCGCTGCTGCTCCAGAACGGCCGGATCGTGCTCAACGGCGCCGCCGAAGGCTTCGGGGCCGCCTTCCTGGGCCAGGGGGCCCCCCGCACCGTGGTGGGCAGCGACGGCACCCTGCTGTGGCTGGTGACCCTGGAGGGAGCCGGGGGGGGCGCCGGGCCCACCCTCTCCGAGACCGCCTGGCTGATGCAGCAGATGGGGCTGGTGGACGCCCTCAACCTCGACGGGGGCAGTTCCACGGGCCTGGTGATGGGCGGCAGCCACCGGGTCAAGGGGCGCGGCGTGGCCGGCTCGGTCCACAACGGCCTGGGCCTGGTGCCCATCGGGGGAGGCGAAGCCGCCACCCGCCTGGGGCCGGCCGGCAGGCCGCCGGGCGACTGATTCCTGGGACGGAACGGAACCACTGGCAGAGTGGCCTGAGTCGTTTCGTCGCCGTGCCCAGGGGCCACAGCCTCCGTCTCACCGCCGCCGCCGCCGCCGAGCTCTGCCGGCAGGCGGCCGTGGCGGGCACCCCCGGGCTGATGCACCTGGAGCTGCTCGAGGGTGCCTGTGAGGCCTGGGCCATCCGCCTGCGCCCGGGCCACCTCTCCGGCACCCCCGTGGCCCGGGCCGACGGCATCACCCTCTATTCCCCCGGAGACCAGCTGCCCCTGCTTCAGGGACTGCAGCTCGATTACCGCGGCGACCTCAGCGGCGGGGGTTTCCTGGTGCGCTCCGGCCCGGGGGTGCGCACCTGTGCCTGCGGGGCCGCCTTCAGTCGCGAGACATGAGCGGGACGACGACGAAGTAAGGTGTCGGATTGTCGATACGGTCGGACGTCCGACCTGTCCACCCAGAAGTCCCCACCGAGCAGCACCCGGCCCTCGATGCCCACTATTCAGCAGCTGATCCGCACCGAGCGGCAGCGTCTCACCCGCAAGACGAAGTCGCCCGCCCTGCGCGCCTGCCCCGAACGGCGTGGCGTCTGCACCCGGGTGTACACCTCCACCCCGAAGAAGCCCAACTCGGCGCTGAGGAAGGTGGCCCGTGTGCGCCTCACCTCCGGCTTCGAGGTGACGGCCTACATCCCGGGCATCGGCCACAACCTTCAGGAGCACTCGGTGGTTCTGATCCGCGGCGGCCGCGTCAAGGATCTGCCCGGTGTCCGTTATCACATCATCCGCGGCACCCTCGACACCTCCGGGGTCAAGGACCGGCGCCAGTCCCGCTCCAAGTACGGCGCCAAGACACCGAAGGCCTGAGCCTTCGCGCCCCCGGCTCTCCGCGGCCGACCTCCTCCTCCCCCGCCTTTTCTCCCTCCGTTCCATGTCCCGCCGCAACGCCGCCGAGAAGCGCCCGGTCCTGCCGGATCCCCAGTTCAACAGCCGCCTGGCCTCGATGATCGTGGCCCGGCTGATGAAGCACGGCAAGAAGTCCACGGCCCAGCGCATCCTGTCCGATGCCTTCACCCTGATCAACGAGCGCACCGGCGCCGACCCCCTCGACCTGTTCGAGACGGCGGTCCGCAATGCCACCCCCCTGGTGGAAGTGCGGGCCCGTCGGGTCGGCGGTGCCACCTATCAGGTGCCGATGGAAGTGCGTCAGGAGCGGGGCACCGCCATGGCGCTGCGCTGGCTGGTCAACTTCTCCCGCGCCCGCAACGGCCGCAGCATGGCCCAGAAACTGGCCGGCGAGCTGATGGACGCGGCCAACGAGGCCGGCAGTGCCGTCCGCAAGCGGGAGGAAACCCACAAGATGGCCGAAGCGAACAAGGCTTTCGCCCACTACCGCTACTGAGCGGCCCCGGGGGCCGGATCCCTGGGCTGATCCGGTTCCCCCAGACCTGAGCGATCACCGGTCTGTAGAGTTACGCCCGTTTTTTGTCGACCCACCCCCGGAGAACTTTCCCGTGGCCCGCGCCTACCCCCTGGAACGCGTCAGAAATATCGGAATCGCCGCTCACATCGACGCGGGCAAGACCACCACGACCGAACGGATTCTGTTCTATTCCGGCGTGGTCCACAAGATGGGCGAGGTGCACGATGGCGCCGCCGTCACCGACTGGATGGAGCAGGAACGCGAGCGTGGCATCACCATCACCGCGGCCGCCATCTCCACCAGCTGGAAGGACAACCGGATCAACATCATCGACACCCCCGGCCACGTCGATTTCACGATCGAAGTGGAGCGCTCCATGCGCGTGCTCGATGGTGTGGTCGCCGTGTTCTGTGCCGTGGGCGGCGTCCAGCCCCAGTCGGAGACCGTCTGGCGCCAGGCCGACCGCTACAACGTGCCCCGGATCGTGTTCGTCAACAAGATGGACCGCACCGGTGCAAACTTCCTGAAGGTCTACGAGCAGATCAAGGATCGCCTCAAGGCCAACGCCGTGCCGATCCAGCTGCCGATCGGTGCCGAGGGCGATCTCAAGGGCATCATCGACCTGGTGCGCAACAAGGCGATCATCTACACCAATGATCTCGGCACCGACATCCTCGAAGAGGAGATCCCCGCCGACATGCAGGACGAGGCTGCGGAATGGCGCCAGAAGCTGATGGAGTCGGTGGCCGAAACCGACGAAGAGCTGATCGAGGCCTTCCTCGAGAACGGTGAGCTCACCCAGGAGCAGCTGATGCGCGGCATCCGCCTCGGGGTGCTGCAGCACGGCATGGTGCCGATCCTCTGCGGCTCCGCCTTCAAGAACAAGGGTGTCCAGCTGGTGCTCGACGCGGTGGTCGACTACCTGCCCGCCCCCGTCGACGTGCCTCCGATCCATGGCCTGCTGGCCGACGGCAGCGAAGCCACTCGCCCCTGCGACGACAACGCCCCCTTCAGCGCCCTGGCCTTCAAGGTCATGGCCGACCCCTACGGCAAGCTCACCTTCGTGCGCATGTACAGCGGGGTCCTCCAGAAGGGCAGCTACGTGCTCAACTCCACCAAGGACAAGAAGGAGCGCATCTCCCGCCTGATCCTGCTCAAGGCCGACGAACGCGAGGAGGTGGACGAACTGCGGGCCGGTGATCTCGGGGCCGTGCTCGGCCTCAAGGACACCACCACGGGCGACACCCTCTGCGTCGACTCCGACCCGATCATCCTGGAATCCCTGTTCATCCCCGAACCGGTGATCTCCGTGGCCGTGGAGCCCAAGACCAAGGGCGACATGGAGAAGCTCGGCAAGGCCCTGCAGTCCCTCTCCGAGGAGGACCCCACCTTCCGGGTCTCCACCGATCCGGAAACCAACCAGACGGTGATCGCCGGCATGGGCGAACTGCACCTGGAGATCCTGGTCGACCGCATGCTGCGGGAGTTCAAGGTGGAGGCCAACATCGGCGCCCCCCAGGTGTCCTACCGGGAAACCATCCGCGGCAGTGCCAAGGGTGAAGGCAAGTTCGCCCGCCAGACGGGCGGCAAGGGCCAGTACGGCCACGTGGTGATCGAAATGCAGCCCGGCGAGCCGGGTTCAGGGTTCGAGTTCGTCAACAAGATCGTTGGCGGCATCGTTCCCAAGGAGTACATCGGTCCGGCGGAAGCCGGCATGAAGGAAACCTGCCAGTCCGGCGTGATTGCCGGTTTCCCCATGATCGATGTCAAGGTCACCATGGTGGACGGCTCCTATCACGACGTCGACTCTTCGGAGATGGCGTTCAAGATCGCCGGTTCCATGGCCTTCAAGGACGGCGTCAAGAAGTGCAATCCCGTACTGCTTGAGCCGATGATGAAGGTTGAGGTCGAGGTCCCCGAGGATTTCCTCGGTTCGGTCATCGGCGACCTTTCCTCCCGCCGTGGTCAGGTCGAAGGACAGTCCGTCGACGACGGTCAGTCCAAAGTCCAGGCCAAGGTGCCGCTGGCCGAAATGTTCGGCTATGCCACCCAGCTCCGATCCATGACCCAGGGTCGGGGTATTTTCTCGATGGAGTTCAGCCATTACGAGGAAGTTCCTCGCAATGTGGCGGAAGCCATCATTTCCAAGAATCAGGGCAATTCCTGATCTTTCTTTCCATCCAACCCACCCCCCCGATTCTTTCCTTCCATGGCACGCGAGAAGTTCGAGAGGAACAAGCCTCACGTCAACATCGGCACCATCGGTCACGTTGACCACGGCAAGACCACCCTCACCGCCGCCATCACCAACGTGCTGGCGTCCCAGGGCATGGCCAAGGCCCAGGCCTACGACGAGATCGATGGCGCCCCTGAGGAGAAGGAGCGGGGGATCACGATCAACACGGCCCACGTCGAGTACGAGACCGGCAAGCGTCACTACGCCCACGTCGACTGCCCGGGTCACGCCGACTACGTCAAGAACATGATCACCGGTGCCGCCCAGATGGACGGCGCCATCCTGGTGGTGGCCGCCACCGACGGCCCCATGGCCCAGACCAAGGAGCACATCCTCCTGGCCAAGCAGGTGGGCGTGCCGGCGCTGGTCGTGTTCCTCAACAAGAAGGACATGGTCGACGACGAGGAGATCCTCGAGCTCGTCGAACTGGAGATGCGTGAGCTGCTGAGCAGCTACGACTTCCCCGGTGACGACATCCCCGTCATCGCCGGCTCCGCCCTCAAGGCCCTCGAGTACATCCAGGCCGGCAAGAAGGCAGTGCGCGGTGAGGACGAGTGGGTCGACAAGATCCTCGACCTCATGGATGCGGTCGACGAGGCCATCCCCGAGCCCGAGCGTGAGATCGACAAGCCCTTCCTGATGGCCGTCGAAGACGTGTTCTCGATCACCGGTCGGGGCACCGTCGCCACCGGTCGTATCGAGCGCGGCAAGGTGAAGGTGGGCGAGACCGTCCAGATCGTCGGCATCCGCGACACCCGGGAAACCACCGTCACCGGCGTCGAGATGTTCCGCAAGCTGCTCGACGAGGGCATGGCAGGCGACAACGTCGGCCTGCTGCTGCGCGGCATCCAGAAGGAAGACATCGAGCGCGGCATGGTGCTGGTGAAGCCCAACTCCATCAAGCCCCACACCAAGTTCGAGGGTGAGGTCTACGTGCTCAAGAAGGAGGAAGGCGGTCGCCACACCCCCTTCTTCGCCGGCTATCGCCCGCAGTTCTACATCCGCACCACGGACGTGACCGGCCAGATCACCGCCTTCACCGCCGATGACGGCTCCAACGTGGAGATGGTGATGCCCGGCGACCGCATCAAGATGAGCGCCGAGCTGATCTGCCCGGTCGCCATTGAGCAGGGCATGCGCTTCGCCATCCGTGAAGGCGGCCGCACCATCGGTGCCGGCGTGGTGTCCAAGATCGTTCTGTGAGGCTGATCTAGCCTGTTCAAGGGAGCTTCACCTCGGTGGGGCTCCCGCTTCCGGAACCGTCGGTTCCCTCTGCACCTCGACAACCCGTTGCCGCGGCACTCCCGCCGCCCATCTGCCGCCCTTCGCCCGCGTTTCCCTTCCGATGACCGCCTCCATCCCCCAGCAGAAGATCCGCATCCGCCTGAAGGCCTTCGATCGCCGCATGCTGGATCTGTCCTGCGAAAAGATCATCGAAACCGCCGATCACACCGCTGCCACGGCCATCGGCCCCATCCCCCTGCCCACCAAGCGCAAGATTTACTGCGTGCTGCGCTCGCCCCACGTCGACAAGGATTCCCGTGAGCACTTCGAGACGCGCACCCACCGCCGCATCATCGATATCTACAGCCCCAGCTCCAAGACCATCGACGCCCTCATGAAGCTCGACCTGCCCAGTGGTGTGGATATCGAAGTCAAGCTCTGATGCCGATGGGGCCACAGGGCTTCGCCGGGCTGGTCGCTCTCTCTAGGATCGCGATACACCCCGAGTTGCCCTGGTTGATCCTTCCGCCGCCGCCCTTCGATCGCCCCTTCCCCCCTGCCGCCAGCGGCATCCTGCTCGCGTGACTGACCTGGCCGTCAGGGAGTTGCCCCTGTTCCCCCTCCCCGATGTGGTGCTCTTCCCCCAGGAAGTGCTGCCGCTCCACATCTTCGAGCCGCGCTATCGCATGATGCTGCGCACGGCGATGTCGGAGGACAGGCGCTTCGGGGTGGTCCGCTGGGATCCCCAGAGCAAGAAGATGGCGGAAGTGGGCTGCTGCGCCGAGATCCTCCACTGCCAGGTGCAGGACGACGACCGCAGCAACATCGTCACCATGGGCCAGCAGCGCTTCCGGGTGCTCGACATCGTGCGCGACACCCCGTTCCGCGTCGGCATGGTCAGCTGGATCGAGGACACGGTGAGCGAAAGCCACGAAGAGCTCGAGACCCTCACCAGCGACGTGACCCGGGCCCTGCGCGACGTCGTCGATCTCACCGGCAAGCTGATCGGCAAGCCCTCCTCCCTGCCCGCCGATCTGCCCGACCTGCCGCGGGAGCTCTCCTTCTGGATCGGTGCCCACCTCGGCGGTCCGGTGGCGGACCACCAGCAGGCCCTGCTGGAGATCACCGACACCGGCGAGCGCCTGCGCCAGGAATTCGAACTGCTCGACCAGACCCGGCGCCAGCTGGCGGCCCGCACGGTCCTCAAGGACACCTTCTCCAGCCTCGGCGACGGCAGCAGCGAGACCTGAGCCATGCCGAGCCTCCTTCCGGGCGGCGCCCTGCTGCCCCTCCTCCTGACGGGGGGTGCCCTGGCCGCGGTGCTGGCCGCCCTGGTGTGGCAGCGCCGCTCGCGGGCCTACCTGTCCCCGGCCAGCGTCGCCGCCGCCTATGACCGCTGGACCGACGACCGGCTGCTGGAGCGGCTCTGGGGCGAGCATGTGCACCTGGGCCACTACGGTGCCCCCCCCGCCCCCCGCGACTTCCGCGCCGCCAAGGCCGCCTTCGTCCACGAACTGGTGCGCTGGAGCGGCCTCGACCGCCTGCCCCCCGGCAGCCGCGTGCTGGATGTGGGCTGCGGCATCGGCGGCAGCGCCCGCATCCTGGCCCGCGACTACGGCTTCGAGGTGCTGGGGATCAGCATCAGCCCGGCCCAGATTGCCCGGGCCCGGGAGCTCACCCCCGCCGATCTGCCGAACTGCCGGTTCGCCGTGATGGATGCCCTGGCCCTGGAACTGCCGGACGGGGGCCCTGGGGCGGGCTTCGATGCGGTCTGGAGTGTGGAGGCCGGCCCCCACATGCCCGACAAGCAGCGCTACGCCGATGAGATGCTGCGGGTGCTCCGGCCGGGGGGCTCTCTGGCGGTGGCCGACTGGAACCGCCGCGACCCGAGCGTCGCCCCCATGAATCGGCTGGAGCGCTGGGTGATGCGCCAGCTTCTCGACCAGTGGGCCCATCCGGAATTCGCCAGCATCCCCTCCCTGAAGCGGAATCTGGAGACCAGCCCCTGTAACCGGGGCCTGACGATCAGCACCGCCGACTGGACGGCGGCCACGCTCCCCTCCTGGGTGGATTCGATCCTTGAAGGCGTGCGCCGCCCCGGGGCGGTGCTGGGGCTGGGCCCCCGGGCCGTGCTCCAGGGACTGCGGGAGACGCCGACGCTGCTGCTGATGGACTGGGCCTTCCGCAACGGCCTGATGCAGTTCGGGGTCTTCCGCGGTGAGGCGCCTGGAGCCGGGGCCACGGCGGGGCGCGGCTGACTCAGTCGGCCCTCTCCTCGGCGGCGAGGTTGGTGAGGGGATAAGCCCCGAACAGGGCCAGGTGCTCGCAGAGGGGGCTGAGGTCGGCGATCGCCCCGTCCAGGGGCTCGGCGCCCTCGGGAAGCTCAAGATCGACGAAGAAGATGTACTCGCCCATCTCCCGCTTGGACGGACGCGATTCGATCCGGCTCATGTTGAGCCCCTGGCGCGCGAAGCAGCCCAGCGACTCCAGCAGGGCACCGGGCTGGTTGGAATGGAGCGAGAACGCCAGGCTGGCATGGGGGCCCCTGTGGGAGCGCTCGCCGCGGCGCAGCAGCAGGAAGCGGGTGCAGTTGCCGGGCACATCGTTGATCGGGTGGGCCAGCACCTCCAGGCCGTGCTCGGCCGCCGCCTCCAGGGAGGCGATGGCGCCCCGGAAGCGGCTGCCCCGCACCAGCCGGGCCGCCTCGGCCGTGGAGCTGGTGGGCAGCTGCAGGGCCTGGGGCAGGTGCTCCCCCAGCCACAGGCTGCACTGGGCCAGGGCCTGGGGGTGAGAGAGCACCTCACTGATGGCGTCGAGGGGGCCCGTGCCCACCAGGGCGTGGCGGATGGGCAGCACCAGGGCCCGGGCCACCGCCAGGTCAGGGTGCTCCCAGAGGGCATCGAGGCAGCTGGTGACGCCCCCTTCGACGGAGTTCTCCACCGGCACCACCGCCAGATCGCAGTCGCCGTCGGCCAGGGCCCGGATCACGGCGCGGATGCCCTGCTGGGGCACGAAGGCCACCGCCTCAAGGCCCTCGAGGGCCGCCAGTCGCTGCGCCGCCTGCTCACCGTAGGTGCCGACGGGACCGAGAAAGGCGAGGCGCATGGCGGTGGAACGCTCTGGGGTGATCGGTAGGATCATGGCCTGCCGGCCCGCAGGCCATGTCCCTGGCCTTCAGCGCCAGTCAGCAACTCGACCTCCCGGTGGCCAGCGAGGCGGATCGCCTGCCCGCCTACCTCGATGATGAGCAGCGGGTGGTGCAGGCCCTGCTCGACCCCACCCAGCTCGAACCCCTCGGCCCCGGCCGTTACCGCTACACCGTCAGCCAGGTGCGGGTGTTCCAGCTGAAGGTCCAGCCGGTGGTGGAGCTGCAGGTGGTGCGTCGCCATGGCCGACTGGAACTGGAGGCCCTCGACTGCCAGCTGGAGGGACTCGGGCTGGTGGAGGACTTCCGTCTCGGGCTCTGCTCCTGGCTCGCTGCCGCCGACGGCGGCCTGACCGGCGAAGCCAGCCTGTCGGTGACGGTGAGCCGTCCCACCCTGCTGCAGCTGATCCCCCCCAAGGTGCTGGAGGCCACGGGCCGCTCGGTGCTCGGCGGCATCCTGCTGGGCATCAGGACCCGGGTGAGTCAGCAGCTGCTGGGGGATTTCCAGCGCTGGTGCCGATCGACCTGAGGAAGCTGCGGCGGTGCAGGGGCGTGGGTCCCAGCCGCTGGATCGCCTCCCGGTGCTGGCGGGTGCCGTAGCCGGCGTGGCGCTCCAGGCCGTAGCCAGGGTGGCGCAGGGCCAGGCGCCGCAGGAGGGCATCCCGCTCCTGCTTGGCGAGCACGCTGGCGGCGGCGATCGCCGCGCAGCGGCCGTCTCCGCCCACCAGGGTGGTCTGGGGGCCGTCCCAGCCCCGCAGGGGCAGGACCCCATCCACCAGCAGCAGCCGGGGGGGGCGGGGCAGCCGTTGCAGGGCCCGCAGCATCGCCCATTCGGTGGCCCGTCGCACCCCCCAGCGATCGATCTCGCCAGCGCTGGCCTGCCCCAAGGCCCAGGCCAGGGCCTGGTGGCGCAGCAGGGGAACCAGGGCCTCGCGGCGCCGGGCGCTGAGCTTCTTGCTGTCGTTCAGGCCCGCTGCCGCCAGGGTGGCCAGGGCCGTTGCCGGCAGCACCACCGCCGCGGCGAACACAGGGCCGAACAGGCTGCCCCGGCCGACCTCATCCACCCCGGCACAGTCTGCGGGGTCGAGTCCGCCCCAGACCGATGCGTCGGGGTGACCGAGGGCCTCGGGGCCGGGACGCCGGAAGGCGTCGGGGCCTGGACGATCAGCCAGCGGCGGAGGAGCGGCGGCGGCGGCGGCGGGGCTCACCGGGGTCGGCGGCCGGAGAATCCGTGGCGGGCACAGCGGCGGCGGCGGCCACCGGGACCGGAGCCGCCACCACGACCGGTGTCGATCGGCCGGAGGAGCGGCGGCTGGGAACGGCCACGGTCACCAGCTCGGACGGGACCGCAGTGGGCAGGGGTTCGAACGGGGCCGGCGTGATCTCGAGAATGGGGATCGCCTCGTGCACCGGGGAGTCGAAGGCCCCGGCAGCAGCGGGGGATTCCACCGCCTCGGGCGCGTCGGCCATGCCGTTGGCGTCGGCCGTGCCGTTGCGGCCCTCGCCGTTACGGCCGCGCCGCCGGCGACGGGAGCCGCTGGCGGCCAGCTGCTGACGGGCTTCCTCGAGGACGGCCTCGGGGTCGGCGTCGGGGCGCACCACACGCACCATCAGGCTGTCGCCGCTGGGGACCGGATCAAGCAGCAAGGCCGGACTCAACCCCATCCAGCCGTAGACCAGCTCCTGTTCAGGATCCATCGGCACGGCCAGCACCTCGGGCTCCTGGCGGCGCTGCGGAGCGTCGCTGGCGACACTCTCCTGGGCCGCCGGCGGGACGACGGCGCTGCCGTTGGCACCGCCCTCGGCGTAGCCGCCCAGGGCCGGGGGCTCGGCCCCATCGG